>JBOFDD010000309.1:0-7223 GCA_051646645.1 Bacteroidales bacterium
TGCGCGCTACAAGCTCAGGCTCAGAACTTAATTACCGGTACAGTCACTGATGCAAAAGGTGAAGAACTTCCGGGAGTTAATATTGTTCTGAAAGGCACAACGAAGGGTACAATTACCTCTTATGACGGTAAATATTCTATCGCTCCGGAGAATAGCTCTACCGTATTAGTTTTCTCTTATCTGGGTTACCAATCCAAAGAAGTTAAAGTCGGTAACCAAAAAGTTATTAATGTCGTACTTGAAGAAGAATCTACAGCTTTGAACGAAGTTGTAGTAGTCGGTTATCAGGAAGTACGTCGTCGCGACTTAACCGGATCTGTTGCAAAAGCAAATCTGAACGATATGCTTAAATCGCCTGTTGCAAGTTTCGATGAAGCTTTAGGAGGTCGTATTGCAGGGGTAATGGTAAACTCAGGCGAAGGCGCACCTGGTGGACAAATGAATATTGTGATCCGTGGTAATAACTCACTGACACAAGAAAACTCACCTCTTTATGTAATTGATGGATTTCCGGTAGAGGATGCCTCAGCCAGTTCATCTATTAATCCTGCTGATATCGAGTCTATCGATGTATTGAAAGATGCATCAGCTACTGCGATTTATGGAGCTCGTGGTGCGAATGGTGTTGTTATTATTACAACTAAAAAAGGTACAGTTGGTGATCCTGTTCTTTCTTATGATGGTAGCTTTGGTGTTCAGCGTCTTTCTAAAAAACTAGAAATGATGGATGCCTATGAGTTTGTAAAACTTCAGAGCGAAATCTATTCACCCGCAGAGATGGATACTCGTTACTTTGGTACAGTTGATGGAAAGAAATGGACTCTTGACGACTATCGTAATGTAGATCAGTATGACTGGCAGGATGCAATCTTCCAGGATGCTATTCAACAAAATCACAGTGTCTCTCTTTCGGGAGGAACAAGCACTTTGAGATACAATGGATCATTATCTTATTATGATCAGGATGGTATTGTTAAGAATTCAAACTATAACCGTTTTCAGGGTCGCTTAGGTACTACTATCCGTAAAGGGAAATGGAATGTGAACCTGAATGTGAACTATTCACGTTCTGTTCAGTCTGGTAGTTCTCCTTCTCAGTCTTCATACAGTGGTATGAACAACTTGTTCTACAGTGTTTGGGGATATCGTCCTGTAACTTATCCGGGTGTTCCTTTGAGCTCTCTGGTTGACAATATTCAGGATGACAGTGTTGAAACTTTGAATGACTATCGTTTTAACCCGATTATGTCTCTTGAGAATGAATACAGAAAGAACTTCTCAAACAATTTGCGTCTGAACGGATCGGTTGAATACACGATTATGAATGGACTTAAGTTGAAAGTTTCAGGAGGTTTTACTGATGATTCAAGAAGAGCAGAAACATTCAATAATTCAAAAACCCGTTATGGTAACCCTCAGTCGGCAGACCAGGTGAATGCTACGCTTTCTACTGCTCAACGTCTGACATGGTTGAATGAGAATACATTGACTTACCAGACTAATCTTAAGAAGAAGCACTTCTTCAACACAATGATTGGTGCGTCACTTCAAGGATCAAACTACAAAGCGAACAGTCAGAAAACTAAATATATTCCGAATGAATCATTAGGAATGGCAGGTATGGGACAGGGTACTCCTGACCGTGTGACTTCTGAACTTTCAGACTGGACTATGTTGTCGGGACTTGCTCGTTTCAACTATAACTATAAATCGAAGTATTACGCTACAGCTTCATTCCGTGCAGACGGATCATCGAAGTTTACTGGCAAAAATAAATTCGGATACTTCCCGTCAGCTTCTTTGGCATGGAACTTTACTGAAGAAGATTTTATTGCACCGATTACGGATGTGCTTACTTCTGGTAAATTGCGTGCAAGCTGGGGTCTTACTGGTAACAACCGTATTGGAGAATACGATACATATGCTCGTTTGATGGTTGTTCACGGTGGTTCAGGTAACTTTACACGTCCTGAAGATTATATGCACGGTATCTATCCGTTCAATAATACGATTGGTGGTGGAAATGCAATTCCTTACTCAATTGCTAACCCTGATTTGAAATGGGAGACAACTGCTCAGTATAACGCTGGTATTGACTTAGGATTCTGGGATGACCGTCTGGGTGTAACTGTAGACTGGTATAAGAAAATTACTTCAGACTTATTGCTTAGAGCATCAGTTCCTTTGTCTTCAGGATTTGGTAGTGTAGTGAAAAATATTGGTAAAGTTGAAAACTCTGGTGTTGAGTTTACAATCAATACGGTAAACATCAAGAATAAAAACTTCGTTTGGACATCTAACTTCAATATCGCATTCAACAGAAATAAGGTATTGGCTTTGAATGAAGGTCAGGTATCGATGTTATCGAATGGCTATTTCGACCAAAACTTCACTTCTCCTAACTACATTGCTAAAGTTGGTTACCCAATGGGTATGATGTACGGCTTTGTTTACGAAGGAACATATAAGTATGATGACTTCAATAAAGTAGGTGATAAGTATGTGTTGAAGCCAGGTGTACCTGCTTACCAGGGTGGTGGCGATACGCAGCCAGGTTTCCCGAAATACAATGACCTGAATGGTGATGGCGTTATCAATGATAAAGACCAGACTATGATTGGAAACGGGGCTCCTGTACATATCGGAGGTTTCACCAATAACTTTACGTATAAAAACTTTGACTTGAGTATTTTCTTCCAGTGGTCATATGGAAATGATGTGTTGAATGCCAACAAACTTATGTTTGAATCTGGATTCAGCAAGAAGAAAGAACTAAACCAGTTTGCTTCGTTTGCTGACCGTTGGTCTCCTGAAAATCCAAACAGTGATATTCCATCGGCAAATACATCAGCTTCGATGAAAGTATTCTCATCCAGACTTGTTGAAGATGCTTCATTCCTGAGATTGAAAAACGTGACATTGGGTTATAACTTCGAACCTCGTTTGATTAAGAAAGTTAAGCTTCAGAAAGCACGTGTGTTCATGTCTGCTGAAAACTTGTTCACTCTGACTAAGTATTCAGGTTACGATCCGGAGGTTTCTATCCGTAACGGTGCATTGACTCCGGGCTTAGATTTCTCTGCATACCCAAGAGCAAAATCATTTAATGTAGGTGTAAACCTTACATTCTAATCTTTTAGGAATACAATCCAAAAATAAAGATCAATCCGCCGGGATTATTCTTCCGGCGGATACCTTAAAACAAACGATATTCAGATGAAAAAAAATATCATATCAGTTCTTTCTCTGGCTTTGATGCTAACAGTTAGCTCTTGTAGCTTTCTTGATACTGAGCCGAAAGACTTAACTCAGGATAATTATTTCAACACAGAGCAAGAGGTAAGTTCATTCCTTGGTTCTGTTTACAGTCCGTTGATGCAGGAACATTTCTATGGAAATGCATTTCCTTTGTATGTAAACGGTGGCGATGATTTGAGTTTCTATCAAAGATCTGTTCCTGAAACAAGTATTCTTTGTGGAAATACAAACTCAAATGACTCGTATGTTACACGTTTCTGGAGAACCCTTTATGAGGGTATTAATCGTGCGAATCTGTTGCTTGAAAATATGGATAAAGCTCCAATGTCTTCTGCAAGCCGCGAGCAATACCGTTCAGAAGCTCGTTTCCTTCGTGCATTTTACTATTTTCACCTTGTACAAGGCTGGGGTGATGTTCCATTTAAAACAGCATCTACTCAAAGCCCGGATAACTTAAGTATTCCTCGTACAGACAAGAATGTGATCTACGATTTTATCATTTCAGAAATGGAAGAAGTTATTCCTAATCTGAAAGGTGCGAATGAGTACAAATACACAGGTCACGTAACGCCTTCGGCTGTTCAGGGTATCCTGGCACGTGTTTATCTGTTCAGAGCAGGTGAGCACAACAGAGATGGCAAAAACGATGGTAAATCGGCTGAATATTTTGCGAAAGCAAGAGAGTGGGCTCTTAACGTTAAAGAGAGCGGACTTCACCAGCTTGCAGACAACTATCAGCAGGTGTTTATCGATCTTTGTTCTGATCAGTACAATAGTACAGGAGCAAGAGAAAGTATCTGGGAAGCTGAGATGGCAGGTAGCCGCGCTACTGTAGAGCAGGCTGCCGGACGTGTAGGTAATACGTTTGGATTCGGTGCCAACATTGATTTGAGTACTGATTCAGAAATGAAAAATGAGACAGGGATTGCAAATCCGGGATATAGCTATATGTTCTTATTTGCATCTACTAAGTTGTACGAAATGTACGAATTAGAAGGTGATAAAGAACGCGGAGACTGGAATATTGCTCCTTATATGTTTACAAGTACAAGTACTTCACCGAAGCGCATTAAAGGTAAAAAATACTTTTTTGGTAAAAAGCCTGCAGATTTGCCTGCTGATGACGGATATGTTTATGAAGAAGGTACTAAAAGTGATGAGAACAACAAAACACGTTGTGCTGCTAAATTCAGACGTGAGTGCGAAACGGTAACTCCTAAGAATAAAAACTTCACACCGAACAACTTTCCTATTCTTCGTTACTCTGATGTATTGCTTATGCTTGCAGAAGCAGAAAATGAAGTTAATGGACCTACAGCTTTGGCTAAGGAATGTATTAATGCAGTTCGTAACCGTGCCGGATTAGGAGATGTGAATGCAGCTGATCAGACGTCTTTCAGAGATGCAATCAAGAAAGAACGCGCAATGGAGCTTTGCTTCGAAGGACTACGCCGATATGACCTGATTCGCTGGGGTGATTATCTGGGTGAGATGAATTCAATGTCAAGCCGAGTACAGTGGGATGAATCATGGGGTAAAAGCTACGTTTATGCAACGGATTATTACAAGATAACACCAGCATATAATTATTTCCCGATTCCTGCTGCAGAAATGGCTTTGAATAAAGAGATTTTGTTTAACAATCCAGGTTGGTAAATTTTGTTATTCAGAGCAATATTTATCAATTACAAGAAGAAAAAGTCTATGAAGATTAAAATTTTCAGCATATTATTGGCAGGAGCTTTGTTAAGCTCATGTCAGGACGAAATGACCCGTAAGGTTGATTTATCTGCGTCTGTTTCTCCATTGACGGAAGGTCTTTCTTTCCGTGGCGATACTGCAGTTGTAAAAGCTGGAACGGATGTTATTTTCCAGTTTAAAGGGGATCCTGATTTTATCAGTTTCTTCAGTGGGGAACCGGGACATGTTTATGCAAACATTGATCGTACGGCTGTGCCAGTGGAGGAAATTAAAGGTTCTAATCTTACCTTTAAAATCAAACCGGAGTATGGTATCATTCCGAATACATTAGCAATATTTGTGGCTAATGATCTTGATGCTCTGAGCGGTTCTGATTTTGAATCAGACACGCTTTTGTTAGGCGAAGCTTTGCGATCAGGAAAATTGATTGATATTACTGAAATTTGTAATCTGCCTTCTAAATCAGCTGTAGAAGTTGATGTAGATATTGATATTCGTCAATTAGAGAGCATATCTACAGATAAAGAATTATCAATCTTGTTCCGCTACAAAACAGATCAGAATAAACAGTCACAGCCACGCTGGACGATCTCTGGTCTGTCTGTTGATACTGAGTTTAAAGATGGGACTTCCGGACAACTTAAAGCTGATGCTTTGGTGTTTACTGCGATCGATTTTCTGAATAAAGATAACGATCCTTATGCAGCAAAAGGTGGCGAAGGACGTTGGGATACAAGAAAAGTTTCTGAAAAGACTTCGATCATTCTGATTGCTTCTTCAAAAGCTGAACAGCCGATGAATGAAGACTGGTTGGTTTCGAAACCTTTCCGTATTAACGAAACGACTCCGGATACAGGTACTGCTATCAAAGATATTTCTGATAACATAAAACCGCACAGACATACTTACTTCACGCCTGGAACATATAAAGTTTCTTTTGTTGCTTCAAATGGCAATTACGAAGCTTTTTCGCGTGTGGTAAGAGATATGAACCTGATTGTTGAGTAAGAGTTACTCGCAGGTCATAAAAACAAAAAAAGGGATGCATCATGCATCCCTTTTTTTGTTTTAAGCGAATTTCATAGCCATATATACCATAACAATCAAAAACGATATGAGCACGAATAAGATTGCCACACCGAATGAGATAACAAGCAAAAACGATTTGTATATAAGCGCAAATGGTTTTGGTTTAAATACTACCCATGAAGCAATAATAAAATACAGTAACGGCAAAACCATGAAAACGAATGTGTCTGTATTAAATCCGGGGAATAGAATTCTTATTCCAAGATAGCTTCCGGCTAATAGAAAAATATAGGCATGAAAGTGTAAAGCAAAAGCCATATAATCTGCATAGAAGTAATTCTTTCGCCGGTATAGTGTATATAACAGTAGTGCAAAGAACGGGATAAGCAAAAATGAGATATAAGGCGAGTAGGAGGTGAGATATCCTGTCAGATCAATGTCTTTATTTAATCCCAAAAATGATGAAGCAATCTGGTTTACATTTCCTTCGTCATATTTCAACTGATCCTTTGTTAATCCATTTATTGACAGGCCATTTTTCTCACCTGCTAATGTACTGCCTGCTTCCTGTTCAATCAGATCTTTTATCTTATAAACTTTCTCTGACTGCTTTCGGAGATTATAGGTAAGAAACATAAAGAAAAAGATAGATACAAACCAGAAAAGCTTTGAAGGATGTACATAACTGACAATCCTTCCGTTGATATACTCTCTTGTTAAATGCCCCGGAAAGAATAACAGGTATTTAAGCGTAATGAGTAGCTTGTGGTCAACCGCAAACATATTTTCCAGCGTATTGAAAACAATGTCTCTGAAGCTTCGTTTAGAGCCAATAAACACGTTTTGTCCGCATATATGACAATATGGACCAGACAGCTTTGTCTGACAGTTGCGGCAAACAGCATGAACCGGAAGTTCCTTTGCTCTTTTATAAGAAGAAAATATCGTTTTCATAGTACGCGTTTTATATACTGAGGTCGTCTCAACTTTTGGAAGCGGAGTAAATAGTTTATAAAAGACCCAATATCGTTATTAATTTTGCCTCTTTCTGCCTCATTTTCCGCTTTACTATCTTGCAATAGCCCGCTATTGCTTCGCTATTAAGTGATGTGAAATAATTAATAGTACATTTTGTTTATTTGTTTCCCATGTGGCAATAAATGTGTATATTTGTTTAGTAATCAAATAAATATATGCGAAACGTCAGACTTACAGAAGAGGAGAATAAACGTCTC
>JBOFDD010000310.1:0-14506 GCA_051646645.1 Bacteroidales bacterium
GGATCTCACCACTCATACGAAGAAAACATTGCTTTAACTAAGAAAGTTGTAGACTACGCTCACGCTCACGGTGTAACTGTAGAAGGTGAACTAGGTGTATTGGCTGGTGTTGAAGATGATGTAGTTGCTGAACACCACACTTATACTCGCCCTGAAGAAGTTGAAGACTTCGTTAAGAGAACAGGTGTTGACTCACTTGCTATTTCAATCGGAACATCTCACGGTGCGAACAAATTCAAACCTGAGCAATGTACTAAAAATACTGAAGGTGTTCTTGTACCACCTCCATTGCGTTTCGATATCCTTGAAGCAATTGAAAAATTGATCCCTGGATTCCCAATCGTTCTTCACGGTGCTTCTTCAGTTCCACAAGACAAAGTTGAACTAATCAACAAATATGGTGGTGCTTTGAAAGATGCTATCGGTATTCCTGAATCAGAACTTCGTCGCGCTGCTTCTTCAGCAGTTTGTAAAATCAACATCGACTCTGACGGTCGTTTGGCGATGACAGCTGCTATCCGTGAAGTATTCGCTACTCAACCAGCTGAGTTCGACCCACGTAAATACTTAGGTCCTGCTCGCGAATCGTTGAAAGAGCTTTACAAACACAAAATCACTGATGTTCTTGGTTCTGCAAACAGAATCTAATTCATTAGTAACACATAAAAAGGGTAACTCAGATGAGTTACCCTTTTTTCTTTATTGAATCTTTACTTAGTTTAACCGCAGCTGTCATGCCTATCTGCTCAATATGCAGAATAAGGTATTCCTTACCCACTTTAACTATTTTACCCGACGTATCTTTAAAAGGACCCGCAGCAACTATTACCTCTTCCTGCAGATCAAATGTTACAAGCTTCTCTCTACTTTTTTCTACAAACTCTTTTATCGCTTCAATCTCCGAATCTCTTACTTTGGCTGGGACTCCATTGTAATAAACAATTTTAATCACGCCATAAACAGAAATCAGATCCCTAAGCTTAAACTCGGGTACATATACAAACACATAACTTGTAAACAATGGCATTTCTACAATCTTAACCCTGTCAGACCACACACGAGGTGCTGCATGCAGAGGCAAATACGCTTCAATACCCTGAACAAGTAAACGCTCATGAACTTTTTTTTCAGAGCGGGGTGCCGTATATAAAACAAACCACGCAGGTTTTCTATTGACACTTAAATTCATGATAACTGTTCTTTCTAATTTTCGTATAAGTAATCTCCAAAACTTATTGCCAGGTTAAAAAAGATAATTCAAGTTAAGATTTCGGACTATTTTAGGTCTGTACACCTTATCCTCTCGATGATTTAGCCTGCTTAATCAGCATTTCAAAAAATAAAAAAATCCTCTAACTACCTCGAAAAACGACACAATGAATTCTTACTATTACATAACAAATTTAATTCAAAAAAGATTCACATTTCACTTTGAGTCTGGAAATATAAGGGATACCATGAAAGAAAGTGCAAAACACATACATTTATTCCTAATATTTCTGCAAACTCCAACTATAGCCATATTCCAAATACACTACCAGGCTTCGGGACTTGGAGCATTTATACGTATGACCCGGAACGAGTAACCGCATCATTTATTCAGAACAAAGGAGGAATTATTCTTTTCACAAGCCTGACTTAATTTTTTCAACCGTATCTTTTGCATTTCGCATGCGCATGAGATGAACAGGCGATGCGCATGCGAATGCATTCCGATGCGCTCCGGAATTACAACCGCTCCGGAGCGGAATGCAAAGCGCTCCGGAGCGGATTGAAAATTCATTAGTATGAATTTACCAATCCTTACCTATATCTGAAATAATCTGAAGTTAGATTTGAATAACTCATACGGTTAACTAAGAAACAAAATACGCATAACGTTTGCTCCTTGTTAACGCTATTTAGCAAGGAGCAAACTCCATTTAGCAAGGAGGTAAATTCATTTAGCTACCGGCTGACTGATTACTAATTCTCAGCATTAAAGATTTATACCAACTCCAGCGAACGTTTATATTCACCAAGTATTTCAATAATGGCAATTCCATTTGCCATTATTAGCTCATCGGCCATCTACAAAGGTATTAAGTGGTGTCAATTGGTGTGGCAATTAAAATTCAATCGCCACACCAATTGCCACACATAAAAGCCTATCTACAGGGACTTTCAGAGCAAATGGCAAATAGAATTGCCATTTCACAAACTTATCTGCAAAATCATCTATCATATCTATCATTGATCTATCATAAATCTAATAAACACACTATTAGCTATACATCAACACATTACATAATCAATCACCCCCTTTTATGATAGATGACAGATGAATTAGCAAAAAAATCAAGACTCTGATAAAACGGAAAAGTGATCTATCCTGAAACCTTTCAATCAGAACAATTGTTCTTAAATAAATAGTTTAAACTTATTTAATACAATCTATAACCTTTGAATAGTATGTATACATTAATATTAGTCAGACATGGCGAAAGCCAGTGGAACAAAGAAAACCGGTTTACAGGGTGGACTGATGTTGATCTTTCCGAAAAGGGTGTTCATGAAGCATATACAGCAGGTCGGAAAATTAAAGAATCCGGACTACGCATTGATGTCATTTATACATCAGTACTAAAAAGAGCAATTAAAACAGCATTTCTTATTGCGGACGAATGCAACATTCTGTGGGTAAAGATGAAAAAACACTGGCGCCTGAATGAAAGACATTACGGAGCCTTGCAGGGATTAAACAAGGCAGAAACAGCTGAAAAGTATGGTGATGAGCAGGTAAAGATATGGCGCAGGAGCTATAACACTCTACCACCCCTACTCTCGCCTGACGACAAACGCAACGCAATGAATGAACCTCAATACAAAAATCTGGATCCGGCTATAATTCCACTTGGTGAATCATTGGAGCTAACCATAAAAAGAGTCCTTCCATTTTGGGAGGATCATATTGTTCCGTCACTGAGAAAGCGAAAAACAGTACTTGTGGTTGCTCATGGGAACAGCCTGAGGGGGCTGATCAAACATCTGGATAATATCAGCGAAGAAGATATTGTTAATCTTGAGATCCCTACAGGAAAACCTCTTGTATATGAACTGGACAAAAACATGAAACCCGTTAAACATTATTATTTATAAATAGATAGATATTATTCACAACGATTCCTTATACTTTTACAGCCTTTTTGAATCAGTAAATAAATGAAACTAAGAATAATATCCATATCAATAACATTAGCTTTATCCACTAATTGTTTTTCTATCATCAGAGGCGAATCGAAAAGCGATTCGCTTCTTGTGGCTAAAACAGATTCCACTGTTCCGAAAAAAAAGAACTTACTGACAGCATCAGGCATGGTTCTTGGTACAAATATGGTATTCTGGACGTTTTCGAAATTTGCATTAAAAGCAGAATTTGCGAACATAAGCCTTGCTACAATGAAAAAAAATCTTTGCAGTGAATTCGTTTGGGACAACGATGAATTATCAACCAATCTGATTGGACATCCCTATCAGGGTGGTCTGTATTTTGCTGCGGCACGTGCCAGCAATTACTCCTTCATGGAATCTCTGCCGTTTGCGTTTATTGGAAGCCTAAGCTGGGAATATTTGTTTGAGAATGAGCCTCCGTCAATAAACGACCTTATCTCTACACCTTTTGTAGGTGCAGCTTTTGGCGAGATTATGCACAGAAGTTCTTCGCTTGTACTAAACGAATCGGCAAGAGGATTCAACCGTGCGAAAAGAGAAGCTGCTGCATTCTTAATTGATCCAACCCGGGGTATTTTACGCTTAATTACCGGAGATGCCTGGAAAAAGGGTCCTGCATACGCCAGCAAAGGTTTTTCAATACCATATAGCCTCAAAGCAGGTCTTGGTCTGCGTTATCTGGTTGAACCCGAAGAACGGTCCAATAAAGTATCAATACTCACATTGAACCTGGATTACCGCTACAACGATCCGTTTGAGCGGGACGAGAATATCCCGTTTGAATACTTCCGGTTAAACTCATCATTAAATTTCGGAGGTAATCAGCCTGTTCTTGGCGAACTCTCTTTCAGCGGAATTCTGTTCGGACGGGACTATGAATGGAAGAATCAGAAAATGCTTTTAGGTGTCTTTCAGAACTACCGGTACATCGACATGAATCAGTTTGCCGAAAATGAAGGTACAGATCCCTTTAGAATGTCTGAAACCGTATCCTACGGCATTGGGTCGGTATATCACCTCGATTTACCATTCAAAGAAACATGCCTGAATGCTGAAGCTCATTTTTCGGGCATAGCGTTGGGCGGTGTACTTACGGACTATTACAACTTTGGCAAAAGAAACTACAACTACGGATTCGGATATAGCTTTTATGCCCTTGGCGAGCTAAAGCTGAAACGATTTTCCTGGTTAACTTCTGTTTATGGAATGAGTTTATTTTCGCCGGAAGGATATGAGAAAAAAGATTTCGATAATATTGACCAGCTACACCTGGATGCAATGGGAGATACCGGAAGCAGCTATATCTCGATATTTAAAACAGAGTTTAGCTTTGATATCACAGACAATCTTTCAATAGCTGCATACTCCAGCTGGTACTTTAGAAAGGCAAAATATAAATATCGCCCCCAATTTTATGATAATATAGTTGATTATAATCTTTGCTTAAACTATACGTTCTAAGAATAACCCTGCAATATCAGAGAGAAGAGAGAGATGCTATTACATCAAAAAAGAGGATGTCCCAAAAGGACATCCTCTTATATTTCTGGACCAAGTATAAATTACTTCTGTCTGTTTTGCATGTGTCTTGAGTAACGGTTCATGAACTTGTCTACACGTCCTGCTGTATCTACCAAAGTTTGTTTACCTGTGTAGAATGGGTGAGAAGTGTTAGAGATATCAAGTTTAACCAATGGATATTCTACGCCATCAATTTCGATTGTTTCTCTTGTATTCGCTGTAGAACGAGAGATGAATACATCACCGTTAGACATATCTTTGAATGCAACTGGACGATAATTCGCCGGATGAAGATCTTTTTTCATATCTGACTTTTACTTTTTAATTTATAATTTCTCGGTCGAGTGATAAATGGCTTGCAAATGTATCTATTTTTCGGCAAACGACAAAAAAAATAAGAGCAAAAGAAAGATATTCACTTTCTTTTGCTCTTTGTATCTATAAGTTACGCTCTACCGTGACAGTTTTTGTATTTCAAACCACTACCACATGGGCAAAGATCATTTCTTCCGATTTTAGGCTCAGAACGAACCGGTTCATTTTTATGAGCCTGCTCATGAACTTCAGAACCCTGGTGCTCGGTTTTATACTTGCTATAATCCTGCGCTTTTTCAGGAGCTGCTTCTTGTACTGCTTCCGGTTCGCGAACAGGAATATGACCTCTCATCAAAACAGAAATAGTTTTACGATTCATCGTATCCACCATTTTAGCAAACAGGCCATACGATTCATGTTTGTAAATCAAAAGCGGATCTTTCTGTTCATAACTTGCATTCTGCACAGACTGGCGTAAATCATCCATCTCACGTAAGTGTTCTTTCCATGCTTCATCAAGCATATGAAGAAGGATTGTTTTATGGAATGCTTTTACCACAGATTTTGAATGTGATTCAGCCGCTTCTTTCAGATTGCATGAGATGTTATACATGCGTTTATCGTCTGTAATCGGAATCAAAATATTCTCATACATAGAACCCTGATTTTCGAACACTTGCTGAATAACAGGATCTGCAACGTCAGCCATACGTTCCGAACGACGTTTGAATGCAGCAAGCACATGCTCAAACAGATCGTCAATCAATTTCTGGTTTTTCGCGCCTTTAATCTGGTCTGCTGTAAATGGCATTTCCACAGAGAATACACGGAAAATCTCAAGTTTCATTCCATCGTAATCAGACATTTCCATATGCTCAGTCACGATAGATTCAACAGCATCGTAGATCATATTAAGGATATCAAGACCGATACGCTCTCCCATTAATGCGTGACGACGTTTCGCATAGATTACGTTACGCTGTGCATTCATAACATCGTCATATTCAAGCAGACGTTTACGAATACCGAAGTTATTTTCTTCTACTTTCTTCTGTGCACGTTCGATTGATTTAGTAATCATACCGTTTTCAATCATCTCGCCCTCTTCGTATCCGACAGAGTCCATTACTTTAATGATTCTCTCAGAGCTGAACAGACGCATCAAATCATCTTCCAGAGAGATATAGAACACAGAAGATCCCGGATCACCCTGACGTCCGGCACGACCACGCAACTGACGGTCAACACGACGTGAATCGTGACGTTCAGTACCAATGATAGCCAAACCTCCGGCAGCTTTCACTTCCGGTGTCAGTTTAATATCCGTACCACGACCGGCCATATTCGTAGCAATAGTAACCGTTCCCGGCTGACCTGCATTAGCTACGATTTCTGCCTCACGCTGGTGAAGTTTAGCATTCAACACGTTGTGTTTGATCTTACGCATTGTTAATGCCTTGCCTAATAATTCTGAAATCTCAACAGATGTTGTACCAACCAATACCGGACGGCCTTCACCTACTAATTTTTCGATTTCAAGAATAACAGCATTATATTTTTCGCGTTTTGTTTTAAACACGCGGTCATTCATATCTTTACGGGCAATCGGACGGTTTGTCGGAATCGTAACCACATCCAATTTGTAGATATCCCAGAACTCCCCTGCTTCAGTCTCCGCTGTACCTGTCATACCTGACAATTTGTTATACATACGGAAGTAGTTTTGAAGAGTAATCGTTGCAAAAGTCTGAGTAGCTGCCTCAACAGTAACCCGCTCTTTTGCTTCAATCGCCTGGTGCAGTCCGTCAGAATAACGACGACCCTCCATAATACGACCTGTTTGCTCATCAACAATCTTCACTTTGTTATCCATTACAACATACTCGACATCTTTTTCGAATAGTGCATAGGCTTTCAAAAGCTGATTAATTGTATGTACACGCTCACTTTTCACAGAGTAATTCTCTAGCAAAGCGTCTTTCTGAGTCTGACGATCTTCATCTGAAAGATCTGTACGTCCTTCCAGTTCTGAAAGTTGAGCAGAGATATCAGGTAAGACGAAGAACTTCGGATCTTCTGAGTTTCCTGTCAGAATATCAATACCTTTATCAGTTAACTCAATGCTGTTATGCTTTTCATCAATAACAAATAAAAGATCATCTGTTACCTCATGCATACGGCGATTGTTCTCTGCAATATATACTTCCTCTGTTTTCAGCATAGATGCTTTCACACCCTGCTCACTAAGGAACTTGATCAATGGCTTATTCTTAGGAAATCCTTTGAATGAACGGAACAATAAGAAAGCTCCTTCTTCACGCTCTTTATCATTGTTAGATGCCAGCTTTTGTTTTGCTTCTGCCAACAACTTAGTACAAGCCGCTTTTTGCTCTGCAACAAGCTTCTCTACACGAGGACAGAATTGCTCAAACATTTGCTCTTCTCCACGAGGAACCGGACCTGAAATAATCAATGGTGTACGCGCATCATCAATCAATACGGAGTCAACCTCATCAACAATAGCATAGTTATGCTTGCGCTGCACAAGGTCAGCCGGGCTCATAGCCATATTATCACGCAGATAGTCAAAACCAAATTCATTGTTTGTTCCGAAAGTAATATCTGCTTCGTAAGCTTTACGACGGGCATCAGAGTTTGGCTGATGTTTATCAATACAATCCACACTTAAACCGTGGAACATATACAATGGGCCCATCCACTCCGAGTCACGTTTAGAAAGGTAGTCATTCACAGTTACCACGTGAACACCTCTGCGTGTTAATGCATTAAGGAATACAGGAAGGGTTGCTACCAGCGTTTTACCTTCACCTGTTGCCATCTCTGCAATTTTACCTTTGTGCAATACAACACCTCCGAAAAGCTGACAATCATAGTGAGTCATATCCCACTTAATTGTATTTCCACCAGCAGTCCATTGGTTTTTGAAGTAAGCTTTATCACCATCAATACGAACAAAATCATATTTAGCAGCAAGGTTACGATCAAAATCAGTAGCTGTGACTTCTATCTCTTCATTCTGAGACAAACGACGGGCAGAATCTCTTACAATAGCGAAAACTTCAGGCAGTACTTGCTCAAGCACTTCTTCGTATTTAGCTGTAATTTGCTTTTCAATTTTATCAATTTCTTCCCAAACTTTTTCGCGTTCGTCCAGTTCAAGCTCATCAATTCCTTTTTTAAGATCATCAATTGCTTTCTGGTCTTCTGCAACGTAAAGCTGGATACGCTCTTTTATATCATCAATGCGAGCACGTAGTGCATCGTTATCGAGGTTTTCAATTTCGCCTGTTAAAGCATTAATCTTATCAATGTATGGATTAATCTCCTTCAAGTCACGTTGTGACTTCGTCCCAAACAGCTTTGCTAATATTTCTACAAATCCCATACTTTATTTATTTTTCTAATTTTCTATTTTCAGATGTTATTTCGCAAATATAATAAAATTGTTAAAAGAACCCTCTAAGTCGATTTACAATAATTACTGAAGCTTAATTTTTCACTATAAAAACCTAAGCTCCGAAGCTATTATAATATCACAAAAAGAGCTCTTACACCTTTCTTTTCAGGAGTAATTCTTTTAACGGAGTTTCAGAACAAGCGTTTGGAGCGCGAATCCGCAAGAATGAACAAATAGTTGGAGCTATTTTAGTTGCTTTTACCGGATATTCTATTTTCTGGGGAACAGTATTTGCACCATAGATAAACAAAGGAGCCATAACCGCATTGTTACGAATCTGTTCATCCTTTTTATTTGAAGTGTCATGCTTAACAGTCCAGCCGGGCTGAATTTCGACAAATAAATCGCCGGACAGCTTACGATGGTATCCATTACGCATACGTCTGTTCATATCGCTGGTAGTACCATGCTGTAACGTATGAGCTGTAACAACATCCTGTACACCGGCCATTTGAACTAAAAACTCAGCCGCTTTGGTCTGAATAGTATTCAGGTCTATTTGTTTATCTTGAATCAGTTTACGATTCAGAAAGATCTGATTATCGTGATAACCATCCACCCATTGCCCCTGTCCATAAATGGCCATCAGATACATATTCAGCAAAGAGACACATCTCTTTGGAAAGAAATCACCGGCAGGGATTCTCATCCGCTCAGGATTATAATAATCACCGTCAAAGTAGCCCGTTGAACTAAGTACAACCAGTGCATTATTTAATCCGACTTTTTGATCAATCGTTGAAAGTAATTTTCCAAGCTGAGCATCTAACCGAAGATAAGTATCCTGAGTCTCAAGCGAGTTGTCTGTTACACTTCTTTGATTAAAAGAACCTGCATAATAGGTTACATTTATCAGATCCGGATAATTCCTTTTACCTACAGGCGCGTTTTTAATAAGAGTAGATACAAACTGAGTAATCTCTTCATTTACCAGTCCGCTGTTTTTATATTGCTTTACATTGTCTGTCTTTGACTTCGGGAATGAATATTTAAATCCAAAATCACGGGACTGAAAAGGCAGAAACTTATAAAAAGACGGAGCGTTAAGCGGCATCCAGTCGGTTGTTTCTATCTTTGTATTTAACGGAAAGGAGATATTATACTGTTCAAAGAAAGAGGGTACATCCTTGTAGTAAGTGGATGTAGCCCAACGACCTGTCGTATTATCAATCCAAAAGGCAGCATTTGCAGCATGCCCTGCTGACAATATAGCCTGCTGATAATCAGGTGCTATTGAATAAACATCAGATAAATTATCTGTTACTACTTTAAGTTCATCTCCGATAGTAGAAACCAGCATTGCCCGCGGAGAAACTGTTTCAGGAGAAAAGTTCCCCATAAACTCTTTGTCATAAAGAATCGGAACTGACCCATTATGTTTTGAAAAGATTTCATCAGCTATTACACCATGATAGAAAGGTGTAGTACCGGTGAACAATGTGGCAACCGAATTTGACTTATCTACATTTGGATAATCATAATCAAGGTCAAAACAAACAGTCCCTTCTTTCATCAGTTTTTTAAAGCCGGTTTCTCCAAAAGCTTCATAAAACAGATGCAACAAGTCAGAACGAAGCTGATCGACTGTAATAGTCACAACCAGTTTCGGTCTTTCGGGCAACTGTTGAGCAACCAACTGAACAGCAGAAAGAATAGTTACTATTGATGCGACAAATCTGCGCATATTTTATAATCGGTTTTAGTGATTTAATTCTAAGTAATAGAAAGAATTTATTGCGTTATTTTTGTGATAATCTTATCTTTTACAAAGTCTTCAAAACACAGCAATAAATATTTGATATTACTTGATACTACAAATATCGTGCTAATCTCTACTTCTCACAACAAAATCTCATGATTTTTATCCACATAACTGAACGAATCAATGAAACTACTGCCAAAAAGAGCATTTCAGCCGTATATATTTGTGACATAAACGGTGCTGTCAGTAAAAATATAAAAACAAGAACAGCATTTATATAATTAAAGTTCAGTATGTATTTACGCCATGGAGCAACAAGAAGTGCCAGAGCATATACTAATTGTAAAGGTTCAAACAGCAACATTGCTCCGTTTGGATACATTCCCGGATGAGTGGAAATAAGAGCCAGAAAATAGACTATACAACCTGCCGCACCTGACAGAGCAAAAAAGAATACATCCGGGACTATTGATAATTTATTTTTCCGCAATCCATTGCGTAATGTAAAAATAAGAAAAATCAGACCAATCGGATATACAAACCATTGAGGGGCAGGGAAAGCTGATTCATCTTCAATCAACTGCGGATCTTGTTTAAGCAAAAGGACTGATCTGTCAACAAGGGTTCTCTTTGTGCCGTCAGGATTTATAACATAGGCCTCATTCAAGGCATTTTTCAAGTAGGTAGGCTGAAAAAACTGCTCTCTAAATGTAACCGGCTGATCAAAACGACTGCCAAAAATGATATTCACACCAAAACGCAACCAGGGAAAACCGGCTGTTGTTTCATGAACAATATCACGTAGAGTCCCGCCTGTTGCAGTACTGTCATTAAACATCAAACGTCCTTGCAGGTTACTCTCCAGCATATTTGCAGGACGCGTTGCACAATTATCGAATACAAAGCTATAGCGATACGTTCTGTTTTGTGGTAGCGCATTTATCAAAAGAGCATCCCACAAATTTTGCTTCTCCGCCTGAGTCAGATTTAAGTGTTGCTCGGTCAGATTAAGGTTTCGCATTGCTGCCTCCACGTAAACATCTTGCATGGAGTTTACACCAAGAATATAATCTGTCTGTCCTTTAACAAATCGCCATGCAAAGTTGGGACTGGAGAAATCAAACAGCCCATAATTAAAGATATCATCAACTCCCAGGCTATCATCCTGAATTCGTATAGCTGTATGTCCCCACAAGGCATAAATTTCCTGTCCTCCTTCCTGAGTCAGAACACTAACCTGAGCTCCTGAAGACAGTTTAGGTGCTGCCACTAGTGATGTGAAAAAAGAAAAGAAGAAAATAACCGAAAGAAGAATGTGACTTATTTTCATAGAATTAATAGTTTTTACGCTCTACTAAGGGGCAAAGATACGATTTGTATTGTAGAGTTTCATTATTTCACAAAGATAAACTCATACTGACTAAGAGATCAAAAAAAGAGGCTATTCCATTCATACGGAATAACCTCTTTATCTATTTTACATTTGGCAAGAATTACTCACCAATAACTTTTTTGTAATCAGCAATAGCGATTTTATTTGTCAGATTTGCCTGAATAAGGCTACTGCTTGCCTGTATCCATGACAATTGCGACTGCAATACATCAAGAATAGTCAAACGACCTTCGTTGTAGCTGAACGTATTGATATCCAAACTCTGCTTTGCAATATTCAGATTTTCTGTTGCAATGCGAATTGCTTCAGATGACATCTCTACATTCGTTAGCGAATTGCTCAACTGCTGAGATATAGCATCTTCAGTCTGTTGCATAGAAAGCTCCTGAATCACAGCATTAGCTTTTGCAGCGCGTGTAGAGTAAACTCTGTCACCTCCCTGAAAAATAGGAATCTTAACTCCTGCAAAAACACCAGTCTGCCACCCTTCTCCGATAAGCATATTCTGATTGCCATAACCTGCTTGTGCACCTACATATATTTTCGGATTTGATTTCGATTTCGCTAACGAAACCGATTGCTTTGCAAGTTCCACCTGCTTTTCAGCAATAGCAAACTCAGGTCTGTTTTCTAATGCCTGTTCCAAAGTAACTGTTGCCGGAACAGGTATCTGTGTTACGATTGGCTCTCCCGCCTGATTCAACGCAGCAGGATCGGCACCCATAAGGATATTCAGATTCTGATTCGCAACATAGAATAAATTCTTAGCATTGTTCAACGCTCCTTCAGCCTCTTTAAGACGAGTCTGAACCATAAGAAGATCTGTACGCGCAATCAATCCGTCTTCAAAACGTTTGCTGATGATATCGAACAAACTTTTTACAATTGAATAATATTGCTGCATTGTTTCATACATATCCTTATTTGCTGAAGCTGTCCAATAGATCAAATCAGCCTGATAGATAATATTATTAACAGTCTGATCTTCAGCAAGCACTGCGATATCACGTTCGATTTTACCTTGTTGGTTTGATGCCCATGTATATCCTCCATCCCAAATATTCTGAGTCAGGGTTGCTTTTGCATTATACATATTGCGGGGCATACCTTTATAGGCATAATCTTTTATATTAAAATTATAATCACCCTGCAGTTCAATCGAAGGAAGGAAGCCTGCACGAACACTCTTTTGAGATGCTGTTGCTGCAATAACTCCCTCCTGAGATTTTTTCACATCCTGATTATAATTAAGCACCATTTCCCGGTAAGAATTCAGAGACAACTCTGTCTGTGCATTTATCGTCAAAGAAGAGAACAATAATGCTGCCGGCAAAATATATTTGAACTTCATAGATTCTTATTTTTAATGAAAAGCGGGGAGGAAACCCGCAAAGATTAAACCTCCCGCTTAATATATTTACTTAATGCGTAGTATTATACAGTATGCTACCGGAAGAATGAACAACGTCAGAATAGACGCGACTAATAATCCACCCATAATAGTTGCAGCCATACCACCAAACATTGCATCAAGCAATAGTGGTGACATACCAAGAATAGTTGTTCCTGAAGCCATAACTACCGGCACAATTCTCGATTTTGTTGCAGCTACAACAGCATCCAGCGGGTTAAGTCCTGCATCTGTTTCGATACCAATCTGATCCACCAATACAATTGCATTCTTAATATTCATACCGACCAGACCTAAAAGACCCAGTGTTGCAAAGAAGTCCAGACTCTTTCCTAATGTTACCAATCCTAACACAACTCCAATGAAGATCAGAGGAAGCATAAGCAAAATAACAATAGGTTTACGATATGTTTTAAACAACAACAACAGTGTTATGAAAATCAACATCGCCGTAAGCGGCATATTTGCAGCCAAAGCCTCATTGGACTCATCCTGACTTTCCCGCTCACCATAATAGCTCATTTTGTAACCTTCAGGCACTTTGACTTCTTGCTGAACCTTTGTCCACAATGCAGCTTGTGCAGCAATAGCATTCTCGCCACGTTTCGGGTCACACTGCGCCATCATCAAACGATCACGGTTGTAGCGTCTGATCATCCAGTATCTGAAATCATACTCCGTATTACTTGTCACCTGTTCAAGAGGAGTAGTTGTTCCCTTGTTTGTAAATACAGGGAAAGTACGCAAATTATTTAAAGAGAGATTCGACACCTCTTTATCTTTAATCAAAATAGGCATAAAACGATCACGTTCCCGGTATTCGCCAACAGCCATACCATCAGTAGCAATCTTCACAGACTGAGCCAGAGATTGACGGGTCACACCCAGGCGTTGTCCTTTTTCCTGCGAATAAACCGGAGTCCATGCTCCAGCTTTATTATGCCAGCTATTTCTTACATTACATAGCTCAGGCGTTTTACGCATAATATCAAGCACCTGATTGGTCAGCATCTCCAGAGTATCAATATTCTGACCGGTAACCCCAATCTCAATAGTACTTTCAGGAAGAGGAGATAATTTAAATAAGGAAGATCGAACCAGAATATTCGGATAATTAGCACGAATATATTTCTCCAATTCTTCTTCGTATTGAGCCGTTAATTTTGAATCATCGAGTTCAATCAGGATATTCGCAAAGTTATCTGCCGGACCCATTGAAGAACTTGCAAGATAATAACGAAGTGGACTACCACCCATCGTTATCGAAACATTCTTCACATGAGGTTTATTCATCAGGTCAGTCTCAATTTTCTTCATATCCGATTCTACTGTACGGATATTATAACCTTCTGGCCAGAATAAATCGGCACGGTAATAAGGTTTATCCATACTTGGAAAGAAGTTCTGAGGCATAATACCCATCACAAACCACGCAAGAAAGTACTCTCTACAAGAAAAAAATAAATAAATAAAAAC
>JBOFDD010000311.1:0-6589 GCA_051646645.1 Bacteroidales bacterium
AATTTGTTACAAAGTTCCGTAAACTCATCCTTATCTGCGATGCTAAAACCGCCTCCGGATTCAATAAGCCCTTTAGCTTCTCTGAATTTAGCAAAGTTAGGTCCCCAGATTACGGGCATGCCATATACGGCAGCTTCAAGAATATTGTGAATTCCAGCTCCGAAGCCACCACCTATATAAGCTACATTTCCATAGCGGTATACAGAGGAAAGCATTCCAAAACAATCCATGATAAGACAGTCTGCCGATGCAATATTTTCAGGTGTTGCTTTGCTGAATCGGATACTCGGTCTTTCTAATCTCGATTCGATATCTTTTAAATGTGACTCATGTATTTCGTGAGGCGCAATTATAAGTTTTATCTCCCTGTTCTGATTAAAGTATGGAATGAAAATTTCTTCATCTTTAGGCCATGAGCTTCCAGCAATCAATATATTCTGATCCTTAGCAAATGATTCTGCAAGAGGAATCTCTTTTGCTTGCTGCTGGACTTCAATAACACGGTCGAATCTGGTATCTCCACATATAGTTACATTGTTGATACCGATGGATTCAAGAAGTTGTTTCGAATTTTCATCTTGCAGGTAAATGTGATTGAAATACCCTAACATTTTTCTGTACCACCCTCCGTGAGGTTTGAAAAACAACTGTTGCGGACGGAAAATAGCAGAGATTATATATGTAGGAATATTTCTTTTATGAAGTCCCTGAAGATAGTTCAACCAGAATTCGTACTTGATGAATATTGCCATTTTCGGTTTGACAAGATTCAAAAAGCGCTCAACATTGCTTTTTGTGTCAAATGGAAGATAGCATATGATATCTGCTAAAGGGTAATTTTTTCTCACTTCGTATCCTGATGGAGAGAAAAAAGTAAGAATAATGCGGTATTCCGGATGTTCCTTCTTAATTTTTTCGATCATAGGGCGTCCTTGTTCAAACTCTCCTAATGAAGAAGCATGAAACCATATATAGGAAGCATTGTTGTCAATTTTCTCTTCCAGGCAGGAGAAGACGTTTTTTTGTCCCTCAGCTAATTTTCTCTCTTTCTCTTTAAAGCAAGCTAATAATTTGATTCCAGAAGGAAGGATATTAATAGCCAGATCGTAGATGAACATGCGAAATTATAGGTTGTTAATGTTTACTCTCAGTGTCAGCATTTGCTGCCAGTCTGCTAAGACCTTGCCATCTGAGTGAAATACGGATTGTAATTTAAAATCAACATACTTAGTCTTGGCAATTTGCCAGTAAAGATCAAGCCTGTTGTAATTTTTAGCTCTGTAATAAGGATCTCCCCAGTATAAGGTGTTGTATTCGTCATCAAATTTACCCCAGTTGACCATCATGCCTTTACCTGTACGGAAAGTGTTTTTGAGTCCGATCATTTTCCATTGCGCTTCAAGCTCAATCTGAAAACCGGGTGTTGCTCTGAATCCTTCACCGGTAGCTCTGACTTGTTCTAATCCACACATCAGACCTCCTTTTATATAAAGTTTTTTCATAGCCGGAACAATAGGAGTAAAGTCAACCCCGGCATACGGATATGCAACTCCATTGTCAATCAAACTATCAGCAGCAGTGGTCCCGGCATAGTGAATCATATAGAAGTTGTACCCCGCAAAAAACATCTTATGTCTATATTCTGCAGAAGTAGCAAGCATGAATTTCTCACGTACATTTTCGTCTTGTCTGCCGAACCAGTCACAAAAGAATTCAAACCAGGCTTTTTTGTTGTGAAACTGGAATAAGCATCCATCAATATTCGGATCGTAATAGGGCACTAAGTCACTAAACATAGAGAAAGGATAATCCCCTTTTAAGAAACGTCTGTTGAATGAACCACCAATTCCGTTGAACCAGTCATTTGTATACCTATAATATAATGTATACTCCGGACGGCTGTCAAAACTTTTATGTCCAAATTCCTGCAGATAATTTATACCTGCCATTATGTAGTTGTTGCCTAAAAACTGAACACCTAAATCCGGTGCGATACGGCTGCCAAAGACAGTTTGTGATTGTTGAAATTCGCTTTTGTACTCTCTGTTGTCAAAAAAAGCATGTAAGTCTACATCGTAGGCGAACTTTAGCTTTTGAGCAAGAGCTGTATTGAAACAAATTAATGATAATACGATTGTGTAAAAGTATTTCATGGAGAGAAATTAATATATATGTACCGTTAAGTATAAAGTCAGATTTACACTTAACGGTACAGGGTGTTCTATTTTATTGTGTTAATTGCGTTCTCAATTCGACGGATAGTTTCGTCTTTCCCTAAAATAGCTATGATGTCATACATATGAGGACCTTTAGGCTCACCAACAATTGAGAGACGGAAAGCATTCATGATTCCACCCATATTGTATCCTTTTTCTGTAATCCAGGATTTAACAATCTCTTCTGTATTGGCAGGTGTGAAATCTTCAATACCTTTCAGAAGCTCAATTAGCTCCTGCATTTGAGCAGGAGTTTCTTCTTTCCAGCGTTTCTTAATTGTTTTCTCATCATAAGAAACCGGAGCAACAAAGAAGAATGAGGATTGATCCCAAAGTTCTTTCACGAAGTTTACACGCTCTTTAACAAGACCGATGATTGTTGAAACAGTATTGTCATCAGCATCAATTCCTTTTTCTTTAAGAA
The DNA here is from genome assembly GCA_051646645.1 of Bacteroidales bacterium. GTDB lineage: Bacteria > Bacteroidota > Bacteroidia > Bacteroidales > UBA7332 > UBA7332. The sequence continues at coordinate 2,641 of JBOFDD010000311.1, forward strand.
TTGGTTGGAATAAAGCGCAAATTTCATTGTTTGATTTCATCTGCAGGTACTTGTGGTTAAACCACTTTCCTTTTTCATAATCAAACTTGGCTCCGCTCTTGCTGCAACGCTCAAGAGAGAATGCCTGAATAAGCTCTTCCATAGAGAATATCTCCTGTTCTGTTCCAGGATTCCATCCCAATAGAGAAAGGAAGTTGATGACAGCTTCAGGTAGATAGCCTGATTCGCGATAGCCTGAAGAGATATCTCCTGTTTTAGGATCTTTCCATTCAAGCGGAAAAACAGGGAATCCAAGGCGATCACCATCGCGCTTACTTAATTTTCCGTTTCCATCAGGCTTCAATAGTAATGGAAGGTGAGCAAAACGAGGCATAGTTTCAGTCCACTCAAATGCACGGTATAGCAATACATGCAAAGGGGCAGATGGCAGCCATTCTTCACCACGGATAACGTGAGTAACTTCCATTAAGTGATCATCAACAATATTTGCCAAATGGTATGTAGGCAGATCATCTGCAGATTTGTACAAAACTTTATCGTCAAGAATTGACGAATTGATTTTTACTTCACCACGAATAAGGTCATCAACAATGACGTCTTCGTTTGGCTCAATTTTGAAGCGAACAACATACTGATGTCCTTCTTCAATAAGTTTTTGTGTTTCTTCTGCTGAAAGGGTCAATGAATTACGCATGCCGATACGTGTAGAAGCATCGTATTGAAAATTCTGAATTTCATTACGCTTAGCATCCAGCTCAGCCGGTGTGTCAAAAGCAATATATGCTCTCCCTTTTTCCAGAAGAATGTCTACATATTTTCTGTAAATATCTCTTCTTTCTGATTGTCTGTATGGTCCGTAGTTCCCGCCAAAGTTTACTCCTTCATCGAATTTTATACCTAACCAGGTTAATGCTTCAATGATATATGCTTCTGCACCTGGAACAAATCTTTGAGAATCGGTATCTTCAATGCGAAGGATCATGTCTCCACCTAATTTTTTAGTAAAAAGGTAGTTGTATAAAGCGGTACGTACCCCGCCGATATGTAAAGGTCCGGTTGGACTTGGTGCAAAACGCACTCTTACTTTTTTATCAGCCATAGTTGATGAAAATTAATTGATATCAGTGTGCAAAAATAATTCATTTTAAATAATAGGTTCCCATTTTTCATTGTTTTGTTGCGTTGAGCGATTGAATATTTATCAGCTTATGATAAGACGGGACATTATATAGTGATAATTTTATTCTTGATATTTTATATTTCAGGTAAGCTTATGAGTGTGTTTCCTCTTAATATGACTTAAGTCCTGATAAGATTTTTCATGAATGATTTTTATGAAACACTATTCATTTATTTCTTTTATATATATTTGCATTGCACAAAAAGCTTAAATATGAGTTAGAATGAAGATTAGAATACTATTATTATTGTCTATCTTATTGTTAATGTCGTGTCAGAAGGTTGAGTTGCAAAAGAAAATTGAGAAAGCTGAGCTGATTTATAAAAATAATCCGGATAGTGCTTACTCTATTTTAACTCAGTCTGTCAATCCAAAGGAGCTATCAGGTGATAATCTGATCAAATGGTGTTATCTGACTTCGATTATTGCAGATTCTATTAATAAACAACTTCCATCTGACACCTTGTTGCTTAAAGCGAAAAATAATTTGCATGCAGATGATGAATCAGATTTGTCGGTTTATATCGATTACTATTCAGGAAGAGCTCTTGCTTCAAATCAACGGAATGAAGAAGCATTAACTTTATTCCTTGAAGCTTTGAATAAAGCGGAAGTGCGTAATATGAACAATCTTTCCGGATATATATGTAGCTATATGGCGGATCTTTTTATCGCTGAGTTTGATGCTGTTCAGGCTTTGAACTTTTACGGTAAAGCAGAACGCTTTTTTGAAAAATCCGGCAATAAGCGTAGTCAGACTATTGCTGTTCGTGATATGGCTAAGAGTTATTCATATAATAAGGATTTTCATCAAGCATTGAAGTATGCACTAAAGGCTGATTCAATGGCTAAAAGCATAAACGAACCATTGTTGCATGGATCAATATCAGGCTACTTAAGCAGGTTTTATTCAAAGCTGGGGGATTATGAGAAAGCAGAATATTATGTCAGGATTTCGATTAAAATGGCTCCTCAGTTTGCCTATCAGTCTCAATTAGTATTGGTAGATATATTAATGTCTCAGGGTAAACTGGATAAAGCAAAACTAATGTTAGATTCGTTATCTCAGGGCATGGTCTCGCAAAAACAGAAGCTGGTGTTGTATAAGTATCAATATCAGGTCGAAAAATCATTGCATAATTATGTGAAATCATTAGAATGTCTGGAGCGGGAGAGTCTTTTGGCAGATACTTTGAGGACTGCAAATCAGGCTAAAACGCTTTATGAAATTGAACAAAAATATGCGCAGGAGCAATTACTTAATACAAATAATAAACTGAAGATCAAGTATCAGGAGGTTGTTATCGTTGTGATAGGGTTGATTCTGTTGCTATTAATTATATTCTTTTTCTTTCGAAGTAAAGAGCATAAACGGGCTCAAAATGAGTTGCGATTGAAGCAAGAGCTTATAGAGAAAGAGAAAGAATCAGAAATTCAAAAATCTCAGCTCAGAGAGCAGGAATTGTTGGCGAAGAACAATGAAATGAACCTGAGAGTAAAAGAGCAGGAACTGAAAGATGCAGGAAAGCGCTTTGCGATGATGAAAGATTCGTTGTTTCAAAGATCAATCCTTTATGAAAAGATTAAGCTCATATCCAATCTGCCAATTAAAAATGATCAGAAACGCAAAAGTTATGATTCAGCAGTGAAGGATGTGTTTGGCGATCCGGCTCTTTCAGATCTCGATTGGACTAACCTCAAGCGCATTACGGACGAGTTGTATCCGGGCTTTACGCTGAAGCTTCAGGAGAAAGTGCCTTTGCTTAGTAGGGATGAGATTAATTTTTGTTGCTTGTTGCGTTTTGATTTATCTTCAGATAAGCTGGCATTATTGTTGAATATCACACCAAATACGATTAAATCTAAACGTTATCGTATAATGCAGAAAGCAGGAGTGACGAATCAAAATATACGTTTAGAGGATTTTTTAGAATCTGTTTAATAAGTCTTTTATCGGGTGCATACCATTTTTTTTGAAAAAAAACTACAAAACTCATTTATATATAGCGTTTTGTAGTTTACTATACACAACTGTATGCATACCATATTCTTCGAAGTTGTTTTGTTTATTTGTTTTTTAATGGATATTTTTGTCGTTGTGGAATACTATTTATTTTTTAATAATAAAATGATATGAAAACTTTAAGATTTTTATTAGTTGGGTTATTCTTGATCTCACTATCTACAACGGTATCAGCTAAAGGACTTGGTACAAACAATGATATTGAGATGTCAGAAACATTGCCGGATTATGGTTTGAAATCATTAGTTCCAGGTAAATTAATGATCGACGTTGAAATAGACAACAGAATTGTCACAATTGAGGTTAAAGATACTCCTACAGGATTTGTAGGAATCCGCATCGAAAGAGCAAATGGTCAGGTTGTGCTGGAAGAAACTCGTGAAGTTTCTGAAGGAGAAGTAATCGTATTGAACAGAATGAACAACAATGGTAAGCATAAGCTTATTATTACTGATGGTCATACGAAATATGAAGGAACTTTCAACGTAAAAGGGAATAAGTAATATTTCTAAATAAAATATTTTATTCATATATATATGTATGAATATAGTGTTATGTTCGCAGCGAGCTATTTCATAATAGCTCGCTGTTTGCTTTGTATGTCGGGCATGGTATTAAGCTAGCAGGATGTAAGTTTCTGTATGTGCCGAGTTGATAGGAAACATTAGCGAATGACAAGGGTGTTGTGGGTGACCGCAAATCTGAAAGAAGTCATCAGCAAATCTGAAGTTCTGACGAACAGAAAT
>JBOFDD010000312.1:0-5584 GCA_051646645.1 Bacteroidales bacterium
CAGCATATCTGTTGATTCGGTTAACATTTTGTCTACTGTATTCAAATATACAAGTTTCTAAATCCGGTAGCAAAACAAATTGTCCGCATTGTGCCGGAGAATGTTTGGCATCAATGTAAAAAGACTTTCCTCCTTTTGTTTCAACCAAGATATCTGGAACAGTGGAGTCTGCTCCATCTTGGTGGATAAATCGTGCGTACGCACCAAATCTACGATTGAGGTAGTCAGTGCATTGAATTTCAAATTCTTTCCATATTGCCATAATAAATCCTCCTTAAGTAGTTAGTGTATTTTCAAAAGACATCAAGTCATCAGTGTCTTGAGAAGTTTTTTTGAGCGATAATTGACATATCACATTAGGGTTGCTCGTGTTTGAGAGTCTTCTGATTTCAAACACGTTTTCTTTTTTTAGAGCTATTTTCTTAGAATAACTATTATCCTTAAACTGGTAGGTATACTCTTCACACACCATTTTCCTTTTGTGTAATTTGGAAAGCGTAATTTTTTTCCTACTATCTTATATTCGACAGTTCCAGAAATTCCTTCATCTGTTAATCCTTGAAGAATTTCGGAGTTGTTGTTATCTTCATTTGGTTCAGCAGAACCACTGTTTTTTCTTCTATAAAAGCATTCAATCTCAAAGTATTCATGAAATTTATCCACTGGAAAAATAATGAAGTTATTTCCTTCAGTCATAAAAAATCGAACATTTTTACTCGAATAGAAATCATTGACAAGACCATATAATACAGAAGCGTCAATGTTAACAGGGATACCTTTTTTTCTACACGGTAATAAGTTTTATATAGGTTGTTCATGTATGCAATTATTCTTTGACAATTTGCTGATAGTGGCACTTTATTCTTTTTGGAAAAATCAAATTGTTTAGTTTCTTCGTTGGGAAACAAAACAAATTGGCAACATTGAGAATCGCCTGATTTCACTTCGACGAAAAATTCAGTCGTTTTAGCAGTGGAAATTCTGATATCGGGTTTGGTGGAATCTGATTTGCCGAAAGGTTCTATCTCATTTTTGCTACCATACATTCTGGTCAGATACTCGTAGCATCTGTTTTCTAGTTCTTCCCATGCACTACTCATTTAATTATACCCCTCTCAGATAATTAATTATAGCAAAACCGAGTGCCTCGATAACATTTACAGTCATTGCGTTTCCGGCCTGCATAAGCAAGTGCCTATCTGACACTTCATTTTTTTTACTTTATCTGCGTATTCTTTTGGGAATCCTTGTAAAAGCAGAGCCTCGTATCCTGTCAATTGCTAAATGGCATGATTTCTTACATATAGAACACCATCACGCTGGGCACGTAATGTTGGGTAGCGTCCATCAGATATTCTTAAATCATTCATTCTTGTATCGAGTATTTTTCCTTCCATTCTGCAAAGGTCTTCAACACTATATTTTCCATTGTTAGTAGGATTCTTCAGATAATAACGAAGTATTTCTAATCATTCATCGGATGCCATATTGTCATCTATAAGGTAATCCGATAACGCAGGTTTTTCTACCGGTTCTGACCAAGCAAATTCTTCAATGTTTTTACACAAATCATTGCGAATTCCCACAAAGTACACCCTTTGTCGCATTTGTGGAACCCCATATTCGATACTGGATAATACTTTAAAAGTAACATCATATCCAACACGATTCAATTCGGAAACAATGGTTTTAATAGTTTTTCCTTTATCATGTGTTACTAATCCTTTGACATTTTCAAGAAGAAAACATTTAGGTTGGGTTTCTTCTAAAATTCGTGCCAAATGAAATATGATTTGACCTCTGTCATCAGAAAAACCTTCTTTTCGCCCAATGACAGAGAATGTCTGGCAAGGAAAGCCTGCTATTAACATATCGTAATCAGGCAATGTTTCTGTCTAAGGTCTAAACATTACGCTCTGCGGAAACAGGGCGACGATGGATTACCCGAAAATATGTGTATAGTTTAGACGCCGATTTAGATGTCGGGCATTGACACAGTGATTTAGATGTCGGAGAGAGTTTTGGCAGTGGATTGGATAACAGAGGAGTATGATTTATGGATAAAAAGTATTTATATCAAATGGATATAAGAGAATGGATAGAAAATGGCTTAGATGCTGAAATTATGGTTACAGTTTCAGGAAATAAGATTAATAAAAAATATTATATGTATCTTCAGAGCTTCTTACTTCCTATGGAAGATGTTGATTCAGATATGGAGAATGATACATACAATGCACATACAATGATGCCAGGGATTACTGTATATGTTTCTTGGGAAAATGATGAAAAGGTGTACTATCGTTGGGGGAATGATAATAACTTTGAGCCACTTGTCATAAAAAGAAAATATAATGGTGTCGCTACTGATTCCGTAGAGATAGCTGAAGAATTTCGGTTGATGTTTAACCTTTATTTCAATGCACAAAAAAATGAATATATAGATGTTTCTGTTGGCGAAGGAATAAGCGTTGTGAAAATGAATGATAACGGTTATGTTACAATTCATAAAAGATATTTAAAAACATATTTAGCTGTAAAAGAAAAAGCATTGATAATTCATGTTGATAGTAGATGTACTTCTATCGATGATGCAGAAAATGTCAATGAAGATAGTTTGGTATATAGAAACGATGAGAACACAGTTTTTTTATACACTCAATATGGGTAATATATCGACTGGAATTAAACGAGAAAATTATTCATATATTTTTGCCAAAAATGTTATTTTGGGTTGTAGTCTGTGCGACAGTAATATTTGGCCATATAATGAGGAAAAGACATATGTGGATTATATTATTGGTATAGATGAAAATGGAAAGGAAATGCGACACACTTGTAATCCAAATAAATTAAGTAACTATTTTGGTGCAAATCCAGGAGCACCTCACTATTTAACACCGGTGTATTTTGACGCAGCCGTATTAAGTAAGTATTATTCAAAACCTGAAATCTATAAAATCGAAGATGGAATACTTCGCTGTGGTGTATTGTGGGCGCTGTACATTGATAATAGTAATCCAGAGTACGTTTCGGTATATTTAGGCGATTTGGGAAGAGATTTACCAAGTGAAACTGAACAGCATTATTGGAGAGGATTTACTAAATCTATTGGTGAGAAGTTAAGTAGTACGAAAATTAAAAGAGATTTTATGTGCATTGCAGCTGATTCGGAATCTCATGATTTTGTGTTTAAAAGAACATATACAAGAGTAAATAAATTATTCGAAGAAAAAATAGGTTGGCCTATATTTTTACCTTTGACCGAGCAGGACACATATAACTTTGAGACATTACGAGTTACAATAAATAACTCTATTGCAGAAATGGATATGTTGGTTCTTTCATTGGTGAAAATATTAATAGATTCATTAAACGAGAAGGGTATTTATGCCCAGTTAACAGGTAGTTATGTTAAATTGGTGGGTAGCATTTCAAAAATAGAAGCTTGGTTAGCTGAGAAGAATATTGACTTAAGGGAAGAACACATTAAGTTTTTAAGGAACTTACAAGAACTTCGCTCAAGTGGTGCCGGGCATCGCAAAGGTAAAGGGTATCAGAAAATTTCAAAGACGCTTGAAGTCAAAACTGAAAATTATGCTGAGACTTTCTCAGATTTGCTTAAAGGCGCAACAGCATTTATATTATTTATAGAAAGCAATGTTGAACAACTAATGTAAAACAGAAGGCTCCCCATCACCGGATTATTCCAGTAATGTTGAGCTTTTGTTTATCTAAGGATTATCCTTCAATATCTACCCTCACACCAGATTTGAATTCCACCGTGAAGCGGTCTTCAAAGACGGCAACTTTCTGCAGCATCCTGCAAACAAGGCTTTCATCAAAGACGATAATCTCGCTGGGCTGCTCCTTTAGGAAATCGCATAGCTCAGTGATTCGGGCCAGCTTTTCATCCCGGATGACGCTGTCGGTTTCGGATTTTGCCTTCAGCTCCCGGAGCTGGAAAATCTCCTCGGCGATGTTATCATAGGCATCACAGTTGTTGGCTTTCTTGAGAAGTTCTTTTTGTAGTTCCAGCAGCTTGGCTGTTCCGTGGTAGGTTTTGAGGCCTGCTTTCTTTGCAGCGTCGCTGAGCCCCATGCCAGATAGATAGTTCTTATAAAGATTGAGGATGGTAGCGGCAGCAGCTTCATCAATGATCGCCTGACCGTTTTCTATCCGATAGCCATAGGGTGTGTGGCCCATAAAATCACATCCTTTCTCGCAGCGTTAATCCGCATTTCAGTTGGATGCCGATTTCTTCTCGGCTGTAAACAATGATGTGGTCTGCATATTCTGTAAATAATTCCTCATTAAATTCCTGTAGCATATCAGAGTGCTCTGTGAAATGCAGGAGCTTCTGGAGCTTCGCAATTCGGGTAGAGACTTGTCCGCTGCTGTTTTGCAGTATTTCGATTTCTGCCTTGCAGGCTTCTGTCTGCGTCATCAGCTCATTTTTCTGCTTGGTAAAAATAACCTGGTCAAGGTAGCCTTGTGCCATCAAGCACTGCAAGGTTTGCCGCTGTTCGATGATTTGTAGCAGCAGTCTTTCAAGCTCTCGAATGCGACGAATACCGTCATCCTCACTGGTGCTTTTGAGCTGCTCTAAGAGTGGAGTCAGAAGCACCTTTCTGCTGAAGATGAGCTTGTTTATCATGGTTAGGTATGCGTGTTCAAGGTCATCGTTTCGAATGTAAAGCATGGAGCAGGCCTTAGTATCCGTCAGATGCGTGTTGCAAAGCCAAGCGGCGTACTTATGACCAACGCATGAGTGCATGCGTCTGCGGAACGTTGCGTCGCATTCACCACAGATGATTTTGCCGGAAAAAGCGTAGCACTGTTGGTATATGTCGCCACCTTTTACGATTCCTTTTTCGATTCTATGTTGTTCCAACAAGCGTGCGGCCAGTTCAAAATCCTCATGGCTAATAATTGCCTCGTGATGCTCGTAGCAGAAATACTGTTCTTTTTGACCGTTGTTCTGATGCCGATTGAACTGTGCATCTGTGTAGGTCTTTTGAAAAACAACATCGCCGGTGTACTTCTCGTTTGTCAGAATCCCATTGATGGTGCCGTGCGACAACCTGCCGCCTTTTTTTGTAGGTATCTGACGGTCATTGAAATCTTTGGCAATCTGATTAATACCAATGCCAGAAAGAAAAGCTGAAAAATATTTGCTTCACTACTTCAGCCTGTTCTGGATTTACCTTCATTTCTTCTCTGTCCCATTCGTAGCCGTAGGGCGGATAACTGATTTTGAATGTACCATTTTGGAAACGCTTCTGTACGGCCCACTTGGTGTTTTCAGAGGTCGAGGTGGATTCACCCTCAGCCATCGAGCTTAGAATTGCCAGCATCAGCTCACTTTCCATCGAACCTGTATTTAGATTTTCCTTTTCAAAGAAGATAGGTACATTTACTGCGAGCAGGCGTCTGACCAGCTCCAAGCAGTCCGTTGTGTTTCTTGAAAAGCGGCTCAGTGACTTTGTGATAACCATATCGATTTGATGGTTTTCACAATCGGTCATGAGCTGAAGTAGGGCCGTTCTTTCCCCCTTTTTTGTGCCGGTAATACCTTCATCGA
>JBOFDD010000313.1:0-3715 GCA_051646645.1 Bacteroidales bacterium
CAGCCATTGTTGAAGAAGGCGTGATTGGGTAAATCGCAGCAACTTCACTGAACATATACGAAATATGCGCAGCAGCCTGATTCCCATCACAGGTTATAAACTTCTTTTGTTTAGTCATAATTGTAGCTATAAATTAAAAGATACGATTAGTCTATTTTTAATATATAACGATTGCGAAACCACAATCGCTTTGTTTTCTAATATAAAAAACCAAAAAGCCAGAGAGGAATTATGTTATTTTCTCCTACTTCAATCAGATCACGGGCATAATAGAAGTCGCTGTTTATTCGTCCTCTTATTGTTTCTCCCTCAATCCGGAAGTTGTGCTTTTCGTTTACAAGGAACTGAGCACTTTTCTCTCCCACATTGATTATATTGTCCTTATAAAGGGCATTGTAGAAGAAAGTCTCTCTCATCGTTTGCTCTTCCACCTGATTCATTTGCAACGGATACATGATGTTTGTATTATGCAAATAGATTTGCGCAGGTTTCTTTGGGTAAGCCTCTCCTTTCGGATAGAGCAAATTTATCAGACGTGCATCCTGCAGATACTTAATGTAATTCATTACAGTAGCACGCGACGTTTTGATTTCGTTACTCAGCTGGCTCACATTCACCGTTGTAGACGGGCTGTTAGAGAGCAGATAGAGTAATTTTCTGATTTTGTGATAATACGATACTTCTATTTCCTTCAGGAAGAAAATATCTCCTTCGATCATCATATTTATTGTTTTCAGCAGATTTTCCGAAAAGTTTCTTTGTTCAAGAAAGAAAGGATAAAATCCGTGGTGTATATAATCCGGCAGATAAGCCAGAGGTTTAACCTTGCTGCAAATCTCAGTAGCTATCTCCACATGATTAGTCAGAATTTCTTCTAAGCCATAATGAGGAAACTGCTCACCGGTCATCAGATTCAGGAATTCCCGGAAGGAAAACCCTCTCAGGTAATACGAATCTACTATACCAAATAAGACCGGATTTTCTTCTTTCAGACGCATTGCAGACGAACCTGCAAAAACGATCTTCAGACCCGGGATATTTTCATAACAATAGCGGAGCGCATTCGACCAGTCCGGATATTTGAATATTTGATCAATCAAAAGAGTCTTCCCTCCCCTTTTATAAAACTCTTCGGCAAAATCTACCAGAGAGCGGCAGGTGAAGTAAAGATTATTCATGTTGATATAAAGGCAAGTTTTGTCATTCGCTCCAAAGTAATCTTTTGCATACTGGAGCAAGAATGTTGTTTTGCCTACACCACGTGTACCCTTGATACCAATCATCCGGCTCGACCAGTTGATTTCGTTCATAAGCTCCCTTTTTACAGGTGACGACACGTGTTCAACTAAATATCTGTGTGTACGAATAAATGAATCCACTCTTTTTTCTTAAAAACTTATTATCGGGGCAAATGTATATAAAAATAGCTATTTTGCAAACTTGAGATTGCATTTTTCGCAATTAAATCTTTAAATAGTTTGAATTTTATTTCAAAAACAATGAATAATCTTTCATCCTTCAATCATAACTGCCTGATATATTATAATTAATCATCACTATCGCTCTCATCACTCAGATATATCATAAAAATAGATACCTTTGCGCATAAAATAATAAACAACTTAATTAGTTTTCTAATTATATGAATACATCACCCGACAGAAGCCAGGAGCCTTCGATATCCTTATTAAACGATATTACTTTTTCTCCCATTACTCCTATTATTATGCCTAATGGGATTGAAATATACTGCAATAATCAGTGTGAGAAAGACGTAACACGAATTGATTTCATGTTCCTGTCCGGAAAGTGGGATCAGACTGCTCCTCTTTCTGCTATTTTTGCCAATACATTATTAAAAGAAGGTACAGCAAGTTATTCGTCTTCTGAAATTGCCGAAAAGTTAGACTATTACGGTGCGTGGATTCAGCCGTCCGTTACGCAGCACAATTCTTATCTTACGGTTTACAGTTTAAATAAACATTTCTCTCAGGTTATTCCTGTTATCGAAGAGATGCTCAAATCGCCTTCTTTCCCGGAGAGAGAATTCGAGATTCATAAAAACCGTCAGCGCGAGCAGTATATGGTAGAGATGGATAAAGTGCAGGTTCTGGCACTTCATGCCTCTTTAGAGCAGCTTTACGGCGCAAATCACCCGTATGGCACCCATGCTACCTTAGATACATTCGAACACATCAAGCTGGATCAGATAAAAGACTACTACAAAAGAGCCTACAAATCTTCCAATTGCAAGATCCTTATAACAGGTAAAGTCACTCCCGAAATTCTTAAGGAGGTAGAAGAGCGCTTCGGAGCTGCTCCCTGGAACGAATCGGAACTTAATTTCCCTGTTAAGGACACCACAATTGTCCGTTCAGAAGAAAAATCGGTATTTATCGAGAAAAACGACACGCAGCAGTGTGCCATCCGCATTGCATCGCCTTCTATTGATCGCGATAATCCCGACTATAACGGTTTCCGTGTACTTAATACCATCTATGGTGGATATTTTGGCAGCCGTCTGATGGAGAATATCCGTGAAGAAAAAGGATATACTTACGGAATCGGATCATCTACATCGGCAAATAAGTATGGAGCGCACTTCGTAATCAGTACTCAGACAGCCAACGTCTACCGCGAAGCCGTGATTACTGAAGTTTTTGCCGAAATGAATCGTTTACGCAACGAACCCGTAGGTGCCGAAGAATTGATGACCGTAAAGAGTTACCTTATGGGCGAAATGGCACGTATGTTTGACGGGCCGTTTGCGCAGGCTGATGCACAGATATCGCTTATTGCCAACGATCTGCCTCACGACTATTACAAAAAACAGATTGATGCAATTGCATCTGTTACCTCTGAAGAATTACAGGCGTTAGCTAATAAATATCTGCGCGAAGAGCTATTCTACATTGCAGTGGCAGGCTCAAAATAAGAACTCTTTCAAAGGGAATATTGTTAATAGATAAACTCGAGGTCATCCCGACTTTTGAAAACATGGTATATCGTTTCCAAAAGTCGGCACAATCTCCTCGCTAAGATTAGACTTATGGATATAGATTTTGCTGAAAAAATAAACTTCTACTTAGAGTCAGGTCAGTTTGACGAAGCTGTCAATGTGGCTTGCGAAGAGCTTCAGGCTTGCAAAAACCGCAAGTTTGATTCTGCCCTCTATATGAACTTCGACTCACAGGCCGAAAGTCTTGCTTACTGGATTGAAGAGTATTTCGTAGAGATCAATGAGGATGGAAATTATAAAGTATTACTTGCGCAGATGACAGATTTCTCTCAGGAAACAGACACCTGGCATTTCGATATTTTTGCTTACGAACGTGACGGAGGAACCGAAAACACCGAATGGCTGGATTATTTCGATCCCGAAATCGAGAACGAAGAGGTATATCCGCTTCTGGGTTGCGAAGACGAAGAAGAAACTTTCGAGATATACAACATCCTTCAGCAGCGCAACCGCTTAACCGATGAGCTTGTTGATGCACACGACTGGGCCGAACAGGTTGTCCGCGCAAAAGCCTTCCGTCTGGCTGCTTTAGCTAAACGCAAAGCCAAAGAGCTGGATCTTGAATGGAGCGACATTGTGCTCTATGTGGGTACTAAGGACGACGATTTCAGAGCACGCGTCTAATAACTCTTTTTCTGATAATATACCGTGTTACCGTTCTTGCTTTTTCTTTTTTTTGTTTCCGTAAAGATATCC
>JBOFDD010000314.1:0-7072 GCA_051646645.1 Bacteroidales bacterium
TTTCTAGCTGTTTCCCTTGTGATTTGAATTTCATAGTCCTGATTTTTAACACTCAAATATAGTGATTTTATATCAATTGAACTAATGAGAATGTATTTATTTACTGATAGTCAGATGTTTATATTTATTCAGCAGACCCAAATTAATTCTGCCAACGGGTATAAATGAATAAAGGTACTCGCCTGAGATAAGCGGGTGCCTTTAAATATTACTTTTTATTTTTCTTCCTTTTCTTCTTTTCCCGTGGTTTTGTTTTGTCGAGATATAGAGAATAAGCCAGCCACAGAGCTGCAAGCAGATTAATGATTACCCAGTAATCTTTTGCTATTCCATAGTCAAGAAATGGTTGATAGAGAATAGCCAGACCACCGAATATAATCATTCTTAACTCCCTGTAATAAAGATATTCGTAATAAGCTATCCATAGAAATGCACCCATGGCAACTAATTTAAGCATGTTGAATAAATCACTCGAAACATCCATCATGCCAATAAGCAGAATGAATATCATAGCTCCTTTGATGTATTGAATTGATCTTTCCATACTTGTATATCTTTATAAGTTATCTGTATAGGCTGAGAAAGGTTATTCTTCTTCTTTGCTTAATTCATCTTCAGATGGAATATGGAAGAATGTGAAATTTACACTTCCGTATACTCTTCTTTCAACGAAATAAGGATGATCCGAAAAATCATTATTTTTTGAATGTTCGAAAATAAACCAACCGCCTTCATTGAGTAATCCATGTTTAAATACATTCTCAGGAATCGTCGGTAGTTCAGGCAAATCATAAGGTGGATCTGCAAAAATGAAATCGAACTTTTCGTGAGTTGTCTCAATAAACTTTAGTGCATTGCCTTTAATAGGAATAAGACACTCATCATTCAATTCGCGTTTTACCTTCTTGATAAAATCGTACTGCAAAGAGACTTTTTCTACACATACGACTTTCTCACAGCCACGGGAAACAAGCTCAAAGCTTATTGCTCCGGTTCCTGCAAAAAGATCAAGTGCGGAACGAATCTCTTCAAAGTCAATCATATTGTTTAGTACATTGAAAAGATTCTCACGTGCAAAGTCTGTTGTCGGCCGTGCTTTGATATTCTTCGGAACATCAAAGCGGCGACGTTTATATATACCGCTTATAATTCGCATAATGGCAAAGTTTGTATTTCTAAAGGAATATTGTTCTCTTCCTTTAATGTAAGGCTCAGCGGAGCTGACATTCCTGAAACTTTATGAATGTAACGCTTCAGAAGAGAATTGAGTTCATTAAAATGTGGGTTTTCGCCACAAATAAAAAGTTCGTCCTTTTCCTGATCCAAACCAAGAGTTTCCCATACTGAAAGGATGTGAAACAGATAATCGTTAAGCTCTGCGATCCGGTGATTTACCGATACCTGAAGCACTCCCTGTTTGTATACACTGATATCCGTGCCTGAAGGATTCAGGTGGATAAACATGCGGGACGACGATGTTTTGCTCTTCTTTATATAGTACTCTAATAAAGGAGAGATATGTGCATACACACGGTTGATACCGAATGTGCGCGTCAGAAAAGAGAACAGGTCAGCATCCATCTCAAATAGAAGGCAGTATTGGTTCCTGCGCAGCTGATTAACCATCAGCTTTTTGTCCGGTGATGCTTTTCTGCCGTTGTAGTATAGCTCTTCCATCGTTTCACGATCAAAGAATTCATCAGGGACTAGCTGATAACTGAACGCTTCGGTAAGAACGGTTACATTGCGATAGGAGAGAAGTAAATACGACTCGTCATAGATCGCTTTCTTGATATCTTCAACGTAATTCCCATTTTCAGGCAAGCGTATATGCTTTTCAAAACAAGTGCTGAACTGATTAGGGTCTGTTACGTAAAAAGAAAATCCATCCGGTCGCAACCGGATGGATAAACTATATTGTTCAGATTTTGTAAAATCTAAAATCTTTTCTGTCATAATGTATGGATGAAAGGATTACTCCCAGTTTCCGGCGTTGTTGTTTGCTTCTTCTACAGAACCAACTCTAAGACCAGGATATTTATCCAATTTTTTAGCAACATCGATTAGATTGTAAATTTCTTGTTTGTCTAATCCGTTCAAATAAACAGAATAAGGAGTTTTAGCTTCGAATACCTGAAGCATCAAACCAGAAGCAGTAGATAACTGACCTGCTTTCATTTCAATTTTTGAACCTGTACCAGGTACGTAAGCGATTGAATCAACTACGAAACCAGGAGCAAACAATGTATCAGCAACCGCGATATATGTAGTATCACGTTTGATCAAACCTTGTTTTACAGCTTCTTTCTCAGTCATACCTTTTTCAAGTTGTTCGTCTGTAAGAACTCCTTCTTTAAGGACCATCGGAAGCTTACCTTCTTTAATGAAAGCTATAAGAGTATCGAAACTTCCGGTATATTTACCGTTTAGGTTTCTGTACTCAATCTGAGCTTTACGAATGTCGATCAGACGAGCGATAACTGCATTTTCACGCTTGCCTTTTTCTTCTTGAAACTTAATCGGGTCAAGAATACTTTTAGTACACAAGTAACCCAAAACTGCGATACACGCAACCAATAGAATTTTGAAAGTAATCTTCATAGTATGTTGTTATTTTGTTTTTTTCGTACCGCAAATATAGAAAAGAAAATTAAACTGTTTATTTTTATAGCAACTTTTATTGAAAGAATTTATGACTAAAACGGTTTTACTGGATAAAATAGTATCAAATCTGCCATATACTCCCACTGAAGATCAGTTTAATATGTTAAATCTGCTGGTCGATTTTTTGTTTTTGAAAAATGAGACGTCTTTGTTTCTGTTAAAAGGATATGCAGGTACGGGTAAGTCTTCTCTGATCGGTGGTGTTGTGCAGACGATAAGAGAATTGAATCAGAAGGTTGTTTTGCTGGCTCCGACAGGTCGTGCTACGCGTGTTTTTGCTCAGTATTCGGGTATGGAGGCGCAGACAATTCACCGTAAGATATACCGGCAAAAAACATATTCAAGCGAGAGTTATGAGTTTACGACTAACCGGAATCCACATAAGGATACCTTGTTTATTGTAGACGAGGCTTCTATGATTTCGAATCAGCAGGTTGATGGGGGGACGTCAACTAACGGACAGCTTCTGGATGATCTGATGGAATATGTCTATTCCTCGGATAACTGCCGCCTTATACTTATTGGAGATACCGCACAGCTTCCGCCAATTGGGCAGTCTGTTAGTCCTGCTATGGAAAAAGGTTATCTGGAAGGGTACGGCATGGATGTGATTGAAGCGACATTAACGAAGGTCGTTCGACAGGCTGAAGAGTCAGGGATTCTGTGGAATGCAACATTGCTGCGAGATCGTATGAATGCGGATGATGTGTATGAGCTTCCGAAGATGGATCTGGATGGATTTAAAGACATAAAAGCGGTGTCGGGTGAAGATTTCTTAGAACTGCTTAATGATTCTTACCGCCACGCAGGAGAGGAGGAAGTGCTGATCATTACCCGTTCAAATAAGAGAGCTAACCTATATAATAATGGAGTGCGCGCGCGGGTTTTGTACCGCGAAGACGAAATCTCATCAGGCGACTTGCTGCTGATTGCAAAAAATAATTATGCGCTTGCCGAAGAGTATCCGGAGCTTGGTTTTATTGCCAATGGCGAAACAGCTGAGATCCTGCGTGTAAGAAGGCAGCAGGAAATTTATGGTTCCCGTTTTGCTGATGTGACTTTACGGCTTATTGACCGGGATCTGACGGTAGATGCAAAAGTGAATATTGATGCGTTGCACAGTGAAACATCTGCTCTTTCTCAGACTCAGCAATCAAAGCTGTTCTACGCAATTGCCGAAGATTATCGTTATGATTATCCGGAGAACGTGGTTATTCGAAAAATAAAGAAAGATCCTTTTTATAATGCGTTGCAGGTAAAATATGCCTATTGTATGACTTGCCACAAAGCCCAGGGTGGACAGTGGAAGCATATTTATATAGACCTCGGGAATTTGAATCCGGAATATATGGGACTTGATTTTTACAGATGGCTATATACGGCAATGACCCGTGCAACCGAAAAACTTTATCTGGTGAATATGCCGGATGAGATGCGGTAAAAGAAAAACAGCATTCGTGTATTAATAAAATACCTGAATGCTGTTTTTTTTATTTCTGAATCAATACTGTGGCATAAGCTGACAGTCCTTCTTCTCTCCCGGTAAATCCTAACTTTTCAGTTGTTGTTGCTTTGATTGAAATGTCATCGGCATCAACTCCCATCACCTGAGCAAGCGTTTCCTGCATTGCCGGAATGTGAGCTTTTAGTTTCGGACGTTCGGCACAAACTGTGGCATCAATATTACCAAGTTCATAACCCTTTTCACGTATAAGTTCCATGGTTTGTTTTAGCAAGATCTTGCTGTCAATGTTTTTAAACTCACCTGCTGTATCCGGAAAATGATATCCGATATCACGCATATTGGCTGCACCGAGTAGTGCATCGCATATTGCATGTATAAGAACATCCGCATCGGAATGTCCCAGTAGTCCGTGTGTGTGTTCTATCTTAATTCCGCCAAGCCAGAGTTCTCTGCCTTCGACAAGCTGATGAACGTCGAATCCGAATCCTACGCGTATTTTCATATCTTGTATTATTTATATGTATAAGAAAGGCGTATCGTAAATACATACGATACGCCCCAAAGATATAAATTTTATTTCTTATCTCATTAATCCTCTGATTCCTCCAAGATTAAGAGCTAAAGAGATACGGAATGTCTGATCCAGTGCATTTGACTGAGATGCTACAAGATACGATGCATCAATCTGGAAAATGTTAAGTTTCACACCGGCACCAAATGAGAAGAAACTACGGTTGCCCATGCGTGCATTTTCGTAGTGGTAACCCATACGTCCGAAGAATTGATCATTGTATGCATATTCAGCACCGATTCCCATAGTGATCTCTTTTAATTGATCCGAGAAACTTGCGTCTCCGAATGATTTGAAGATCCCTGAGATTGGCGACATGTCGTTGTGTTTTTGTACACGTTTGTCGAAATCTTCCTGAGATTCTCCTTCTTTAAGAGAAGGATATGCAGGTACTAATAATTTGTTTAAATCTAAACCTACCGTGAATTTATTGTAATCATTAAATGGGTATGCAAACGCAGCACCTACTTTAAGGTTGGTAGGGATGAAGTTTGAATAATCGCCACCGCTGTAAGAAAGTTTTGTACCAATATTTGAAAGATTGTATCCCCATGAGAACTCAGCATCCTGACCATTGCGAAGATAGACCGGAGTACGGAAATAACCCGAGATGTCAGCACTGAATCCGTTTGCTGAAGAAGCTTCCTCTACGTCAAGACTTGAGTGGAAATAACGCAGTGTAATAGCCATTGCGTATTTCGAAGATAACTGTCTTGAGTAAGCAACATCGAATGCAAATTCGTTTGGTTTAGCATTGTTAATGATGTTTCCTGCATCATCAGTAATGTTGATTTCACCTAATGAGAAATAGCGGAAAGATCCACTGATTGACTGAATATCGTCAAATTTATAGTAACCTGACAGGTACGAAAGTCCGATATCCGAAACTAATTTACTTAACCATGGAGTATAAGTAAAACCAATTCCCGACGGGCTTTCAATAAATGCGTATTTTGAAGCATTCCAGTATTGAGAATAGATATCCCCTGAAGTAGCAGCTCCCAGATCCCCCATTGCAGCACCACGTGCATCCGGAGCAATATCAAGAAACGAAGCAGCATAAAGTCTGTTGCTTAACTCATCTGTTTGTGCAAACGTTGAAAAGGTTGTCGCAGAAAGCAAAGCAGCGACACTGAATAGTTTGGCTATTTTATTCATCTTTTATTGATTATGTAGTTTATTAGCTGTTGGTGAAAAAGAACACTGAGGTTCTCGATATACCTCAGTGTTCTTTGTGATATTTAAAACGTGAGATTCCCTTTTTTATTGTGATACGATCACCATTTTTTTAGCTTCTGAAGCATGTTTACTGTTTGGTGTGGAAACTATTACCTGATAGAGATAATGTCCCGGTCGTACAGTTAGTCCTCTGTTATCTTTCAGATTCCATGAAACAGGGAATGACGTTTGTTGTTCCGATAATCCTAGTTTATAGGTATTCCATACAAGTTTGCCTGCGAAGTCGTAAACCCTGATTTCAATATTAAGTTTGTTTTCAGGACGGTCGTGCTTAATAAAGAAGTCGATATCACCGGCTCCGATGGTAGGCAAGTTTGTTGGTGTGTATGCCCGATAATAAATCGAATATATTTCCGGTTTACTTGATTGCTTAACTTCAAATGAAGTGCTGGCTGTTGACGAATTGTTAAACACATCCCACACTCTCAATTTTAATGTATGAGCTCCGTCAGGCAGATCAGGAACCGGGAACCGGATTATTCCTTTTTTGGAATCACCTGAAACTGGCATGAAGAAATTGTTTACAGTATATGTGCGATTAGGGTCATTGTCAATAATAACCTGCATTTCATGTCCGATAGCAGCCTGAGAGATATTTAATCCGGTTTCATCTTCGATCTCAGCATAAAGCATTGGTGATTCATTTACAATACTTCCCGGTTTGAAGAAAGGTGTGTTCAGATACATAACCTTAATTGCAGGACCATTCTCTTCATACGCAATATCATCCGACGTTCCGTTAATAACCAGGCGATCGTGAAAGCCTTGCGCTTCGTTAGCATTAATGTCCGAAGCATAAAGACTTATCCTTGCCAGCTCATCTCTATATGAAATGTCTTTGGATAGAACAAAATTCATTTTAAAGCTACCATCGGTCACTTTGTCTTTACATTTGAAAATAACTTTCGAACGATCATAAAAAACAAAAGGCGTTCCGTCATTATCGTTATCAAGAGTTGTTATTTTCTCTGCTGCATCATAAATGGTAAGTTCCGAATTCCCGTTAAACCAGGTAGCCTGTTCTCCGTTATGATCAAGTATTTCGCCTTCAATCAGAACCTGACTCAGAGCTTTCAAAGTATCACATTCCGCATCGTCAATATGTTTGCCATTTATTTTTGTAATGCGCATCT
>JBOFDD010000315.1:0-11136 GCA_051646645.1 Bacteroidales bacterium
TTCAGATTTGCTGATGACTTCTTTCAGATTTGCGGTCACCCACAACACCCTTGTCATTCGCTAATGTTTCCTATCAACTCGGCACATACAGGAACTTACATCCTGCTAGCTTAATACCATGCCCGACATACAAAAAAGAGACTGCCTTGTTAAAAGCAGTCTCTTTTCTATTACAAATATCTTAAAATTAGAATTCGCAGTTTTTAGGTGTACGAGGGAAAGGAATTACATCGCGGATGTTACCCATACCTGTTACAAATAAAAGCAGACGTTCGAAGCCTAATCCGAATCCTGCGTGAGGAGCTGTACCGAAACGACGTGTATCCAGATACCACCACAAATCTTTCATTGGAATACCTAATTCTTCTACGCGGCTAACAAGTTTATCGTAATCTTCTTCACGCTGAGAACCTCCGATAATTTCACCGATTTTAGGGAACAATACGTCCATTGCACGTACTGTTTTGCCATCTTCGTTCTGTTTCATATAGAACGCTTTGATATCTTTCGGATAGTCAGTCAGGATAACTGGCTTTTTGAAGTGTTTCTCAACAAGATAACGCTCATGCTCAGACTGAAGATCAGTACCCCAGTCAACCGGGAATTCAAATTTCTGTCCTGAAGCTTTAAGAATCTCAACACCTTCTGTGTAAGGAAGACGAACGAAATCATTTTCAACAACAAATTTCAATCTTTCGATCAACTCTTTGTCATACATTTCATTCAGGAATGCAAGATCGTCCTGACAGTTATCCAAAGCATACTGAATCAGATATTTCAGGAAGTCTTCAGCCAGATTCATATTATCAGCAATCTCGAAGAAAGCAACTTCAGGCTCAATCATCCAGAACTCAGCAAGGTGACGCGGAGTATTTGAATTTTCAGCACGGAAAGTAGGTCCGAATGTATAAACAGAACCTAATGCCATTGCTCCTAATTCACCCTCAAGCTGACCGGAAACTGTAAGATTAGCATGTTTTCCGAAGAAATCAGCAGAGTAATCAACATTTCCTTCTTCGTTACGCGGAGGATTCTCCATGTCCAGAGTTGTCACCTGGAACATTGCACCTGCACCTTCAGCATCAGAAGCTGTAATAAGCGGAGTGTGAAGATAGAAATAACCACGATCATTGAAATATTTATGGATTGCAAAAGCCATATGATGGCGAATGCGTAAAATAGCACTGAAAGTGTTAGTTCTTGGACGCAAATGAGCAATCTCGCGTAAGAATTCTAATGTGTGCCCTTTCTTCTGCAAAGGATATGTAGTTGGATCAGCCGAACCGTAAATTACGATTTCTGAAGCCTGAATTTCAGCACACTGACCTTTACCCTGAGATTCAACCAAAGTTCCGGTAACACTGATAGATGCACCTGTTGTAATTGGCTTAAGAAACTCCTCTCCAAATTTCTCTACATCAGCTACAATCTGAATATTATTGATTGTAGAACCATCATTTAAAGCAATAAAGCTTACATGTTTGTTACCACGACGGGTACGAACCCATCCTTTCACATTAACTGTCGAACCAAAAGCTCCACATTTTAATGCGTCTATAATCTTCGTTCTTTGAATTTCCATAGCTAATATCTTCATTCTAAAAGCCGGAGTATAAAATACTGCCGGCTTTTATTATTTATTATATCTGTTATTCGAATGCGCCCATTTTAAGCATATTCACCTCGTCCTGAGTTAGATATCTCCAACGACCACGTGGGAGATTTTTCTTAGTCAAACCTGCAAACATCACACGATCCAATTTGATTACTCTGTATCCTAAATGTTCGAAAATACGACGAACGATACGGTTTTTGCCAGAGTGGATCTCGATACCGATTTGTTTAGCATCATCCTCATCTGCATAGCTGATTGCATCAGCATGGATTTCGCCATCTTCCAGTTCAATACCGCTAGCGATTAGCTTGATGTCTTCCATTGTTACCTCTTTATCTAACCAAACATGATACACTTTTTTCTTATCATATTTTGGATGAGTAAGCTTAGAAGCCAAATCCCCATCGTTAGTTAAAAGGAGAACCCCCGTTGTATTACGGTCAAGACGTCCAACCGGATAGATACGTTCAGTGCAAGCGTTTTTAACCAGGTCAAGAACAGTAAGACGCTCTTGCGGGTCATCCGAAGTTGTCACACAGTCTTTTGGTTTATTAAGCAATACATAAACTTTTCCTTCCGGTTCAACGGCTTTTTCGTGGAAAAGTACAGCATCTATTCTGCTTACCTTTGTTCCCAATTCTGTAACAACCTCACCATTTACAGTAACCGCACCTGCTGCGATATACTCATCAGCCTCACGACGAGAACAAAGACCTGCATTTGCAAGATATTTATTCAAGCGGATTGGTTCATTCGGATCTGTAAATGTATCTTTATACTCAATTTGTTTTTTCTTGCTGTATTTAGCATTCGGGTCGTAAATATTATTACGGAAGTTGCTGCTTTTAGGTTTAAATCCCTGACGAGATCCACCGCCAAAGCTACCACCGCGACTTTGTCCGCCACCGAAGCCGCCGCCACGGTTTTCGCCATAACCACCACGGTTCTGTCCGCCGCCATAGCTATTGCCACCGCGGTTTTCGCCATAACCACCACGGTTTTGTCCGCCGCCATAGCTATTGCCACCGCGATCGTTACCATAACTGCGGTCATTTCCACCACGGTCATTTCCGTAAGAGTTACGCTGGTAACCTCCGTCGTTATTAAAATTACGATTATTATTGTAAGTGCGACGTTCATCATTTCCATATGAACGGCGTTCACCGAAATTGTTTGGTCGTTGCTCAAATGATCTCTTTTCGAAACCACCCTCTCTGTAATTACCTTGCTGAGAGTTATCAAATCTTGAGTTGTTGTCATTGTAGGATTTACGTGGACGGAACCCCTCACGGTTATCCTCTCCTCCGAATCCTGCGCCTTCGTTTCTGTAGCTATTATTACCGTCACGGCTACCGTCAAACTTTGCCGCAGTAATGCGCGGGCGTTTTGGTCTTCTTTCTGAATCCATAATTGAGTATTTGTTACTTGGTTATGAAGCCTCACGGCTTCTTCTTTTTATTATCTCTAAAAAGTAAATATTATATTCCTGTATATGAATGAGGAGTAATCGCCTTCAATTCTTCTTTTATTGCATCCGAAACATGAAGTGTATCAATGAATGCTTTAATCGAATTAGACGTAATACCTTCATTCGTTCTTGTAAGTGCTTTTAACGCTTCGTATGGTTGCGGATAACCTTCGCGTCGCAAAATAGTCTGAATACCTTCTGCAACTACAGCCCAGCAATTTCCCAAATCGTTATACAAAGCTTTTTCGTTTAAAAGAAGTTTATTCAACCCTCTTAATGTACTGTTAACAGCAACAATTGAGTGAGCGAAAGGCACACCAACATTACGTAAAACAGTTGAATCGGTTAAATCTCTCTGAAGTCGGGAAATTGGCAATTTCATAGATAAGTGGTCAAAAATAGCATTTGCCATTCCTAAGTTACCTTCTGAGTTTTCAAAGTCAATCGGATTTACTTTATGAGGCATAGCGGAAGATCCAACTTCACCTGCTTTAATCTTTTGTTTGAAATACTCCATCGAAATGTATTGCCAGAAATCTCTGTCCAGGTCAACAATAATGGTATTGATTCTTTTCATTGCATCGAACAATGCAGCCAGATTATCGTAATTTGAAATCTGTGTTGTCCATGCTTCTCTATCTATACCCAATTTATTTTTTAAGAAGCTTGCTCCAAACTCTTTCCAGTCAATAGCCGGATAAGCAATGTGGTGAGCGTTGAAGTTTCCTGTTGCTCCTCCAAACTTGCCACTGATCGGCGTGTTTTTCAAGATAGACAACTGCTGCTCCAATCTATAAACAAAAACCATGATCTCTTTCCCCAGACGAGTCGGCGAAGCCGGTTGTCCGTGAGTTTTTGCCAGCATCGAAATATTACTCCATTCTTCGGCGTAAGCAGTCAGCGTTGCTATTAATTTATTAACAAGTGGAATGTACGTTTGTTCTAAAGCATCTTTGATTGACAACGGAACAGATGTATTGTTAATATCCTGTGATGTCAGACCAAAGTGAATAAATTCTTTATATGCCTCAAGACCCAGAACGTCAAACTTCTCTTTAATAAAGTACTCGACCGCTTTCACGTCGTGATTTGTCACTGACTCAATTTCTTTGATATGAGCAGCATCTTCTTCACTAAAAGCTTCATAAATGGCTCTCAACTGAGGATAAATCGCCGGCTCAATAGTTGCTAACTGAGGCAGGGGTAATTCACACAATGCAATAAAATATTCGATCTCAACAAGAACACGGTATTTGATTAATGCAAACTCAGAAAAAAAGTTCGCCAGTTCCACACTTTTATCTCTGTATCGACCGTCTATTGGAGAAATAGCAGTTAAAGAATTCAGTAACATAAATATAATATTATTTGGTAGTGCAAAAATATATTATTCTTCTATCTATAAATGCTTTTTTTGAAAATTATTTTGTATATCTGCGCGGATATCTGAACAAAATCGCCATGAATGCCGCAACTCCCATTAAAAATGGATAATACAAATACGGAATTATAGATATTGGTGAAATTTTTGCTAATCCTGCTGCCATCAATAATTGAGCTCCATAAGGAATTATTCCTTGAACAAAACAAGAAAAAGTATCTAATAAAGAGGCTGATTTTCTCGGGTCAACATCAAAACGCGTTGCTATATCTTTTGCAATAGGCCCTGCCGTAATAATTGCAATTGTATTATTAGCCGTACACAAGTTCGCAAAACTTACTAATCCGGCGATGCTAAACTCTGCCGCTCGTTTTGACTTAATATTTCGGGTAAGCAAATGGATTATATATGCAATACCTCCGTTGTAGCGGATCATTTCAAGCATACCTCCGGCCATAAGTGTTATGATAATCAGTTCGCTCATACCCATAATACCTCCGCCCATCGCATTCATCCAGCCAAGCGCATCAAAAGAACCCTGAAACAGACCGATAAGTCCGCTTAGAACAGTACCCAGTACAAGCAAACGTATAACATTCATTCCCATCAGAGCACTAATCAGCACAAACAGATAAGGAACGACTTTAATAAACTCTATCGGAGTTGTATCCGGCACAACCGTAATTGACTGCCCCATGAACAGATAAATCAGAAAAATCACTACCGCTACCGGCAAAACAATCATACTATTTACCTTGAATTTATCTTTCATTTCACATCCCTGAGTTTTAGTTGCAGCAATGGTTGTATCTGAAATAAAGGACAAATTATCTCCGAAAAGAGCTCCACCCACAACAACTGCCGTCATAAAAGGCAAAGCCACTCCCGTTTTTGCCGCTATACCTACAGCTACCGGAGTCAGGGCTATAATCGTTCCTACCGATGTCCCGATAGATAAAGAAATAAAGCAGGCTGCAAGAAAAATCCCTCCTATCAGCAAATAATCAGGCAAAAGACTCAAAGCCATGTTCACAGTCGCATCAACAGCACCCATTGCTTTAGCAGTTTGAGCAAAAGCTCCCGCAAGAATAAAAATCCATATCATAAGAAGAATATTCTTATTAGCCGCTCCCACAGAAAAATGCTCTACACGTTCTGCCAGGGTTTTATCCGGCGTAATTATAACCGACACGATTGCTGATAAAAGAAAAGCTACTGTTATTGGCATTTTGTAAAAGTCACCTAATGCCAATGAAACAATCAGATAAGATGCCAGAAAAACCAGCAAAGGGAGGAGTGCTACGGGATTTGGCTTCGGTTTATGTTCGGTTATTTGCGTCATAATTGATTCAGATAGTTTAATTGTAAGTTACAAACTTAACGATTTATCTAAAAAAAAGAAAGGGAAATTAACCGTCAATACATATAATTAATTGTATTTCAGTTCTGTTAATCAATTAAATGAGATCATCTCGACTTTTGGGCGTTAATTAATTTTAGTCTGTTTCAAACTCATTTTTTGCTTTAATAGCGAAGCAATAGCGGGCTATTGCAAGAGTAAAGCGGAAAATGAGGCAGAAAGAGGCAAAATTAATAACGACATGGGGTCTTTTAGAAACTATTTTCGACGTTTCCAAAAGTCGAGATGACCTCAATAGATAAAAAGGCAACAGGATTAACGTTTAAAGAGAAAACTTCATTCACATCCTCTCTTTTTTCGTCGAGGATTAACAACTACATGTTGCAAAATACAATTCGCTCCTATTCTTATGTTAAAAAGTTACCTAAACAAAGAAAAAAGGGCGCTCAATGTTAAATACAGTCAAATATTAACGTATCTATTTGCAAATATCAATCAGCTCCCTTATATTTGCATCAGTTTTTCATGGTATTAGATTTAAGGTTAATAAAGGTTTTAGGTTGTCGTGAGACAACCTTTTCTTTTTTTAGACTGTTTATACTGCAAAAATCCCTATATTGCTCCGGTGATTAGGAAATCAGTAATAACACAATACCATTAATGGCTATGATATTGACAAAATTTCTTTTCCATTTTCTGGACTCTCGAAACGAGCAGTTAGACAGTTATGCACATAACGCACACTCCATCCAACAAAATCAGTTAATTCATTTAATTAAGAAGGCTTCCGGCACAAAATGGGGCACTAATCATAATTATCATTCAATAAACGATTACGAAAGCTTTTCTAAACAAGTACCTCTGCAAACCTATGACACATTAAAACCATTCATAGATATGGCTATCAATGGAGAATCTGACGTACTCTTGCATGGTAAAGTTAAATGGTTTGCCAAATCATCCGGAACGACAAATGACAAAAGCAAGTTTATTCCTATTACTCAGGACGCTCTCGACGATTGTCATTATAAAGCTGCAAAAGATACGATGGCGCTGTATTCCCGAATCAACCCAAACAGCTCCTTACTCGGTGGTAAAAGCCTTATTCTCGGAGGAAGCCATGAACTAAAAAATGAAAATGCGCACACTTACTCCGGAGATCTTTCTGCCATTTTGTTACAGAATACACCCGACTATTTTAATCTTATCCGCGTTCCTGACAAGAAAATCATCCTGATGCACGAATGGGAAAGTAAATTAAAAGCTATTATAGAAACAACACAGCATGCCGATGTACGAAGTCTTGCCGGAGCCCCTTCATGGATGATGGTGATGATAAAAGCTATGCTTGATGCGACCGAAAAACAATATCTCACCGAAGTATGGCCAAACCTCGAAGTGTTTTTTCATGGCGGAATAAGTTTTATTCCTTACCGGGAACAGTATAAGGCTATTATCCCATCAGACAAGATGCACTACATGGAGACATACAATGCATCAGAAGGATTTTTTGCCATTCAGAACGACCTTAGTGATCCGGCTATGCTCTTAATGCTTGATCTTGGTATATTTTATGAATTCATCCCAATGGATAAATTCGATGGAACGAACTCGAATGCAATTCCTCTTGAAGATGTTGAACTAAACAAGAATTATGCACTTGTTATTTCTACAAATACCGGACTATGGCGCTATATTATCGGTGATACCGTAAAATTCTTATCAAAAGATCCGTATAAGATTATTATAACAGGACGGACAAAACATTACATCAACGCTTTTGGCGAAGAGCTCATGGTAGACAATGCAGATAAAGCTCTTGAGAAAGTTACGGCTAAATATGGTGTGAAAGTTATTGACTACACGGCAGCTCCTGTATTTATGTCGGAAAACAGCAAAGGAAAGCATCAATGGATTATAGAATTTGATAATAATCCGGAAGACATGATCGCCTTCAGTCATGATTTTGATGAAGCTCTGAAGGAGCAGAATTCAGATTATGAAGCCAAAAGATATAAAGACATAACATTGGATCAGCCTGAAGTTATTGCCGCTCGCCGGGGGTTGTTCCACGACTGGCTTGGCTCAAAAGGTAAATTAGGAGGGCAAAATAAAGTACCGCGCCTTTGCAACGACCGGAAAATCATTGATGAGGTTATAGGTCTTCAATAATAAAAAAAGCTCGCTATATATACACAGATATAGCGAGCTTTTTTATTACGAGGTCATCTCGACTTTAGGACGTTAATTAATCCGGGATAACCTCTACAAGTAATTAATGAGTCAGCATTTCAGGCGTAACTTCCTTAAAGTCTCCTCCGGAAGGCGCTTTGTAGATAAAGCCGACTGGCGACCATGAATTAGGCCATCCATCTTTAATATAGTTATTTGCAACCAGCTTGTATGCATGCTTACCTTTTGCTAAAGCTATCTGTCTTTTCGTTTTATTATGACGGCTCAATTTATCATTTTCAACAACAAGCTGTCCATCTATCCAAAGCTGATCCATATCCGTAGACAACGTATAGACACCATCTTCCGGAAATTCCACAAGTCCTTCAAATACGACTACACCCGGTTTATTCATATCCATTAAAGGAGCCCCTGAATCTTTACCTGAAAAACCTTTGCTTATCATACTGTCTGTAAATACTGCATTTTCTATTGCCTTATTGGAGGTAAACAGCCCCGGAGCAACTTTCACCTTTGTTCCCTGACCTTCAGCAGCACCAACAGTTGTCGGCATATTTTCATTTGGCTTAGCATTCACGGCAGGAAGAAGTGTCTTCTTCTCTGCAATTACCGAACGGGATTTACTCATTTTTCCGGAAGGCAATAACGTTGCAATCTTTATTTCAGTATCCACAGACACTTTGATTGGAGATTCGTATACTTTTGAATTCGCATTTGGCTCAGAACCATCGGTAGTATATACCATAGGCAGATCTCTGGTATTCTTGAAAGCCACAGAAGTGGTATCTCCGGTGAAAACCACATTTGAACTCAAAGTCCCTTCCGGCATAGGTATATGATAATTTACATCATACGCATCCAGACGCACATAAGCGTTATTGATCCGTTTAGCAAATGAGTTCCAGTCTTTTCTGCTATCCTGAGACCAGGTTGCTTCAGCTACAGCTATAATACGAGGATAAATCATATATTCCATCTGAGCTTCATTCAGACAGTACTCTGTCCACATATTAGCCTGAGCTCCCAAAATATACTTATGCTTATCAGCCGGTAGATCTTTCGGGACAGGATTATAGCTATATGTCTTCTGCAAAGGAGCATATCCTCCGATAGACGTATTTTCAACTTCGGCTGCACCTTGCAAATGGTCAATATACAAACCTCCGGATCCAGGAGTCATAATCACTTCGTGATCTGCGTTAGCAGCGGCAATACCACCGGACTCTCCTCTCCAGCTCATTACGATCGCACCCGGAGCAAGACCTCCTTCAAGTATCTCATCCCATCCGATCATTTTCTTACCAAGAGACGACAGGTGTTTCTCCATGCGCGTCACTGCGTAACTTTGAAGTTGTTCTTCAACACTATGACCATCTTTAGCCTTAATTCCTAACTTTTTAGCTAAAGCCTGACATTTCGGACAATCTTTCCAGCGACTTTTCGGACATTCATCTCCTCCGATATGGAAATATTGAGATGGGAACAACGCTGCCACTTCACTTACAACATTTTCAAGAAACTTAAAGGTCTCTTCATTCCCGACACAGTAAACATCTTCCTCAACACCCCAGATAATACGCGGTTGTTTAAACGGACCACCGGTACATGAGTATTCGGGATAAGCAGTCAATGCAGCAAGCGCATGACCCGGAAGTTCAATTTCGGGAATAACATCAATATATCGCTCTGTAGCATAAGCCACAACCTCTTTAATTTGCTCCTGAGTATAAAAGAAAGGACCATATTTTTCTCCATTGCCCTCATATCTGTAAGATCCGACTTCTGTTAACTTCGGATATTGCTTGATCTCGATACGCCAAGCCTGATCCTCAGTCAGATGCCAGTGAAACTGGTTCATTTTAAACATAGCAAGGATATCAAGCTGCTTTTTGATGAAATCAACACTTGCAAAATGGCGGCAAACGTCAAGCATTAAACCGCGATAGCGGAACGCCGGTTCATCTTTGACTTCGACAAAAGGTATTGTCCAGTCCATGTTTTTTACAAGCTTCTTGCTTTCTATTTCAGCCGGAAGCAATTGCAGCAAGGTTTGAACACCGTAAAATGCGCCCTGCGGTGTTCTTGCCTCAATCGTTACTCCATCTTTATCCGATTTAAGCAGATACCCCTCATGCCCTACAGGTACACGTGTATTCAAATGCAGCTTTATTGCATTTGAAGCTTCTCCTTCTTCAATTTTAAGATCAAATCCGGTAGACAATTTAAGCTTTGCAGCCAAAAATGCAGCTGGTTGCATCAAATCAGGAGATGAAACGATTAATTTGGTGTTTTTATTCAATACAAAATGAGAAAGCGAGTCCGTTACGGTCAATTCTAACGGAACAGGAATAACATTTATCCCCTCATTGTAACTACGCGTTTGTGCATTATCCTTACAACTAAACGTCATAACAGATGCTGTTAATGCCATGGCTCCTACTAACAATTTTTTCATTAAGAAATTAAATTTGAAGATTTGTTCATAATACAAACTTAATAGCAATGCTACTAAACTTGCCGGTTAACTATCTAAAGGGTATTATGGAGTCTTTAACTCAAAACTCTACTCGTAAAAATCACATAAACAGTGAAATGCAATAGTAATAAAAAGTAAATACATTTCCAAAGCAAAACAGTTTATTGTAAGTAAAACGTAAGCATATAATTTAATATTGGAGTTGATTAAAAAGGATAGCTATGTTTATGACAGATAAAGCGAAGCTATAAATCTTCCACAACATCGTTTTTGTGTGAATTTTACCGTCACCCGTCACCATACGTTGTAACAGATTGATTTTAAGCCTTGTATTGGTGACGGCAAAGGTGACGGTAAATTCGGATTGCCGTCACCTTTAATGGTTTGAAAATCAGTGATTATTTTATAGAGGTGACGGGTGACGGTGGCTTTTGAGAAAAATTGTTTATGATA
The DNA here is from genome assembly GCA_051646645.1 of Bacteroidales bacterium. GTDB lineage: Bacteria > Bacteroidota > Bacteroidia > Bacteroidales > UBA7332 > UBA7332. The sequence goes on from JBOFDD010000315.1 coordinate 10,947, forward strand.
GATATGACAGATGATTTCTGATATTTTTCTTATGTGGTACTTTGGTCTTATTAACTAAAGTTTCTCACATGATATAAATGCCTAAAAAACAAGGCGAATTCAATTTATTTGATTAATTTAATGGTATCTAATCGATTAATTATCAAATAAATAAACCCTCCTATTATGAAAGCAAAAATAGAACAAATTT
>JBOFDD010000316.1:0-6604 GCA_051646645.1 Bacteroidales bacterium
TTCAGATTTGCTGATGACTTCTTTCAGATTTGCGGTCACCCACAACACCCTTGTCATTCGCTAATGTTTCCTATCAACTCGGCACATACAGGAACTTACATCCTGCTAGCTTAATACCATGACCGACATACAAAAAAGAGACCCTCCGAATGGAAGGTCTCTCCTTTTATCTTTTTCTTTGCTTAATCCTTTAATAAAGGATCTACCTGAGAGCTAAAAATTAGCTAAGTGGCTCAACAGAGATGAAAGATTTGTTGTCTTTTTTCTTGCGGAAAACAACGTTACCATCTACTAATGCAAATAGAGTATGATCTTTACCCATACCTACATTTTCACCTGGATGGTGAACTGTACCTCTTTGACGTACGATGATGTTTCCTGCTTTAGCGAATTGTCCACCGAAGATTTTAACTCCAAGACGTTTGCTTTCTGATTCGCGGCCGTTCTTTGAACTACCAACACCTTTTTTATGTGCCATTTTCTAATAGAGTTTTAGGATTAAGCGATAATTTCTTTAACTAACACTTGAGTAAACGATTGGCGGTGACCATTGCGTTTTTTGTAACCTTTTCTTCTTTTCTTTTTGAAAACGATTACTTTTTCTCCTTTAAGGTGAGATAGTACTTCACATACTACTTTAGCACCTTCTACAGCAGGAGCACCAATTTTCAATTCGCCATTGTTGTCAACCAACAATACGTTTGCAAACTCTACTGAAGCACCTCTTTCAGCTTCAATACGGTGAACATACAATTTTCTTCCAGCTTCAGCTTTGAATTGTTGTCCTTGAATCTCAACGATAACGTACATCTGTTTTTTATTTTACAGTATTACCTCCGTAAGGCGGGACGCTTCATGCATACCTCTTTGATAGCCCTAAAACGGAATCTTGGGTGCAAAAGTAGGAAGTTTATTTCTATTTTCCAAGTGTTTGAGCGAAGTTTTCGCACAACAAAGTCAGATAGTGTGCATCCACCTCATCAAAATCATTAAGTTCTTTGCTGTCAATATCAAGCACTCCCCACACCTTTCCCTTATAAACAACAGGAACTACAATTTCAGAGCGCGACAAAGAACTACATGCAATATGTCCCGGAAATGCTTCAACATCGGGAACAAGCTGAAGCTTATTTTCTTTCCATGCCGCACCACAAACACCACGCCCGAACTGAATGCGTGTACAGGCTATCGGCCCCTGAAAAGGTGCCAGTACAAGCTGATCACCCTTTACCTGGTAAAAGCCAACCCAAAAAAAGCTAAAGACCTCTTTCAGCACAGCTACAATGTTACCCATATTTGCAACTTCATCCGACTCAAATCCGATTAAAGCTTCAATTTGAGGAAGGATTGATTCATATTTTTCAGCCTTAGTTTGCGACTGATCGTAAAATAATTGTTCCGCCATATACTTTAATATTTCTTTGTTTTATTATTTTCGCTTATTATTCGGTAAATGTAACAAAATTCACAAAAGAAATATATCGCTATGATGGTCTTTCGAATTCTCATTCCAATACTTATCTTGCTTTTCACGTTCAATATTGTCACAGCAAGAGTCTATTACGTGTCTGTCATCCGCCATTATCACAAGATTATCCGGTGGGCCTATCAGCTTATAAACCTTGGGTTCCTTGGCGCAGTAGGACTACAGGTCTATGCGATGGCTGAAGGCAATGACCTGTTCTCGCCGGACAAATATATGGTACTGTTTATTTACTACTACCTATTGTTTTATTTACCTCAGTTTATTTACGCCTTATTTTTAGGTTTATCCAAACTACTTAAAGACAACGCAGGAGTGATCCGGGGAATAGGTACAATTACAGCTGCATTTCTGTTTTTCACAATGATTTGGGGGCATTTCGTGACTACTAAACGATTCGATGTTCGCGAATACAATATCAGTTCACCTAAAATCCCTCAGGCATTCAACAGCTACCGTATTGTGCAGTTCTCTGATTTGCATGTCGGAAACTTCAACAACGACACGGTTTTGATCCGTCAGCTCACAGATACGATCAACAACCTCAACCCTGATGTCATTCTATTCACGGGAGATCTCGTGACCTATCATTCAAAAGAGGTCCTGCCTTATATGGAACAACTTGCTTCATTACGCGCAAAGCAAGGTGTTTATGCGATATTAGGAAATCATGATTATTCAGAGTATCATCGCTGGAAAAATAAAGATGAGCAAGAAAGAGATTTTGAACACTTCAAAACTTTAGTCGGAGAGCTTCGCTGGAAGCTACTCAACAACGAGTCGGTCCGAATCGTTAAAGACTCTTCGTCAATCGTTCTTGCAGGAATGGAGAACTGGGGAGAGCCTCCGTTTCCGACACACGGAGATCTGGACCTTACTTTAAAAACTACAGCTCCCGAAAAGAACGATTTCATTCTTCTCATGTCTCACAACCCCGAATTCTGGCGACACAACATACGTGACAAACGTCAGGATATAGATCTGACCTTATCAGGCCATACACATGCTATGCAGATGAAGGTTAGCATAGCCGGAAAAGTTTTTTCTCCTGCTGCAATGCGATATCCGTTATGGGGCGGATTACATACTGACAGAAATGAAAGTAAAATTATCATCAATGAGGGGATAGGCAATGTATTTTACCCTATGCGTATTGGAGCATTGCCTGAAATATCGGTTATCACATTAAATTCAAATCAGTAAAATGAAAAAATATATACTTACCCTGTTTCTAATTTATTCAACACTTACCCACGCGCAGAAAGTTGGTCTGGTCCTAAGCGGAGGCGGAGCTAAAGGCATAGCCCACATTGGACTTCTGCAAGTGCTTGAGGATAACAACATCCCTGTTGATTATATAACGGGAACATCCATGGGAGCAATTGTCGGGTCTCTTTATGCCATGGGATACTCTCCATCAGAAATGATGGACCTGGTAAAGTCTGAAGAATTTAAACTCTGGCAGAGCGGGCTCATTAAAGAAGAAGACATTGTATATTATCTGAAAAAGGAACCCATTCCTGAATGGGTGCAGTTTAATATTGACATCAAGAAAGACTCAACAAAAAAGGCACAAGCCTACTTTATCCCTTCGAGTCTTGTAAACCCGGTACAGATGAATATCGCTTTCTTATCTCTTTACGCACAGGCTGGAGCCGCTGCCGGATACAATTTCAACAACCTATTTGTGCCATTCCGCTGCGTATCGTCCGATACGTACCACAAGCATGCGCTTATATCAAAAGATGGCGATCTGGGGATGGCAGTAAGAGCATCTATGACCTTCCCGTTTGTGTTCTCTCCGATCAAGATCAACGGCAATCTCATGTACGACGGAGGAATCTACAACAATTTCCCGACAGATGTAATGATGGATGATTTTAATCCGGGATTCATCATTGGCAGTTCGGTTACAGATTCGCCCAATAAGCCATCAGAAAGAGATATCATGGGCCAGCTCGAAAACATGATCATGCAAAAGACAGATTACTCCATACCCAAAGATAAGGGGATATTTATTCGTTCACATGTCAGTCAGTATGGATTGATGGATTTCGACAAAGCCGACTCTATCTATCAGGTTGGCTACAACATGGGACTTCAATACCTCGACAGCATACAGGGCAAGGTGAATCGAAGAATTCCCAAAGAGAGTGTTGATCTGAAGCGAATGATGTATAAATCCAAACTACCCGATCTCATATTCAACAAAGTTACCGTCAGCGGGGTTTCTTATGCTCAAAAACAATATATACGCTCGCAGATACGCAAAAAAGATGATGGAACATTTACGTTCAACAGCTTCCAGAAAGACTACTTCTGATTACTTTCTGATAATAAAATCACCCAAATCATCCCAACAGCCGAATACAATGCTGCAAGCGGGCTCTTCGAATTAAAACTGGAAGTCACAATGAAAGAAGCCCTCTCTGTGAGTGTGGGCGGACTCATCTCTTCTATGAACTCAAACGAAGCATTTCTGGGTATAAACTACCAGAGTCTGAGCTTCTATTCGGTCGATTACGATCTGAAAGCCTACCTGGGTAGCCAATACAATAGTCTGGAACTGAGCGCTCGTATTCTTTTTCCATCTAAGTACCCATTCTATCTGAAAATAATCGGTGCAACCTCGAGTGACAAATATTTTGAAAATGAAAGACGATTCTTTGACCCTAACCTGCAGGCTTTTGCTTCAAAAAGAGAAACTTTTGCCAAGTTACGTCTGGGTATTCCGTTTTTCAGAAACGGAAAGATCGAACTTTCAACCGGATATGGCGAAATGTTAGATAAGTACACACAGCCTCAGCTCACAGACTTCAGCTTCAGTTCCTATAAAACCTGGGCATCATCGTTTAAAGCCGAAAAAAATACGCTGAATCAGTATATGTATCCGGATAACGGAAGCCGCTTCACAATTATCGGTCAGTATATCATTGACAGACAAAGCTACCGGAAGTTTGGTAGTGAGAAAAAATACGAAAATCTGGGCACCGATCACTGGATGCAACTTTCAGGTGAATATGAGCGTTATAACCCTATCGGACGTAAATTCAGTCTTGGCTTTCAGGTTCAGGGAGTTATATCAAACAAACCACTGTACAACAACTACAGTGCAACGATCATACAGGCTCCGGCCTTCACCCCTACTCCACACAGCAAAGTGGCGTTAAACGAATCATTTCGTGCACTTTCTTATGCAGCCGGTGGTGTAAAACCGATCTATCTGATCAATAAAAATTTCCAGCTACGAACTGAGTATTACGCGTTTGTTCCGTTTATAAATGTGAAACAGGGTAATAATAATGTTGCCGAAAAAATAAAAGGCATAAAAAACATTAACCATTTCGGAGAAATATCGTTAGTCTATAATACTCCTATTGGTTCTATTTCTATCTTTGGAAATTATTACTCCGAACCGAAGTCGAATTTCAACTACGGTATCAACATTGGTATATTATTAGGAAACTCAAAACTTATAGAATAAAATGAATTTTACAGGGAACAAAGAAGATTGGATGCAGATTTATTCATTTTTTTACTTGCTTGGAGCCGGTAAATTGATCAATCGTGAAATCCTTGACATCTTCCGTACAGATGCCGAGGGAACAATTCGCTATCAAATCAATGACGGACAAGTAGTCTGCTTTTTCAATCGTAAGGAATTTGACAGAATCCCTTGTTCTGAGTTTTCAGAAACAGCGAAAAGAATTTTTGAAGACGTAAAAGTTTTGGATCCTGAGCAAGACGTAGAACTTGACTACGCCGTTGCTACACTGAAGCGCATGCAGTTGACTGATCTTTACTCGTACAGCGAAGAAAAAACGGCATTCACCGTTAGAACAGTCGAAGGCAAACGCGATCTGGTTATCCGTTCTAAATTTAACGGAGGATGCACAATCCTTGCAGCTCACCGTGCGGGTAATCTGAAATACGAAATTCAAACGCTTAAACTAAACGGACCTACAGCTAAAAAACTGAACGGTATCGAAGGCGATAACGAAGTATTGATGCGCCTGATGGAAATTTTCCGTCTGGGAGGAAGACTCCGTTTTGCTGACCCGGAGAATAAATACTACAAAAACTCTTTGTCTCTGATCGACCTTCACTTCCCGAAACTGTTTGCCGAAATGGTGAAGTTGTTCTACACAACCGAACTAGTTACAATAAAAGATATCCTTGAAGAGGTAAAAGCAAGCAATCCGTTCAAGATCAACGACGACCTGATCAACAAACACCACTACTACGAGTACAAGGTTAAACAATACCTCGTAGCTCTTGTATTTGGCTTCAAACCTTCAAAAATGTGGAAAGGTAAACTAAGCGAAAACATTCCATTGTTTGTTGAGAAAGACGGCAAAATCACATTCTTTGGTCCTGCTTACCGCGAGGAACTTGAAAACTACCTTTACGAAAACGCACGTTTCCGTATGCCGGCTGATCCGTACAAACACAAATTCGGATTGGTTGAAAAAGAAAATTCGTTGTACTATTTCTCGCTGAATGCAGAAATTGTCATCAAATAATACACGACACCACAAATTTAATTGCAAAAAGCAGTGAGGGCTCCTTCGGGAGATACTCACTGCTTTTTTTGGTTTTATATACCTGATGCTAAAGATAGAGGCTTCGCATTCTGTCTATATTGTTTGTACAATGTAACCGTAGGGACAGTTGGCAGAATGTCCGTATTGATGTCATGTACAATTTAGAATTAAGCAATTCCAGAATCAATTATTCTAATATTTGGGGCAACTCTCTCCTTTACCCCTTGACGCCTTGTGAAATAATTGCATTTGGTTTCGACTCGTTGTACAGGTTATCACCACGGTCAGTCTGTCAACTAACTATAGGAAACGACATTCATTTAAATGGACGCGCCGGTTCATACGTATGAAAATATATTTCCTTTTAAATGAACGTTTACGTTGATACTTATGAACGCGCAGCTTAATACGTTCGAAAAATTCACTTATGTGAATAAAAATGACTTTTACTAAAAAAGGTTGACAGGTTTAGAAACTAATTACGGATTGAGTTTACAGTGTCGTTTTCTTAATCCGTTTTGGGTTTACAAGAGAAGAAACTTATTACTATTTCGGTTTACAGTGAAAAAAATTAGTG
>JBOFDD010000317.1:0-1913 GCA_051646645.1 Bacteroidales bacterium
GCTGATGATTTTATGAACATTCACTCCGTTGTTGAAACTGCTAAGAAAAACGGAAATTCTAAATACAATGCCATACTTGCTATTCTTCAATAGTAAGCACTTCTTTATGCCCTTCTTTTATACCTGAGTAGTTACAAAATCAGATAAAACTCCAATAATCTATTACTCAAAAGATTAATCTACAAGCTCCATTTCATCTAATAAATAGCCAGCACCTGCAAATTTATCGATAATAAACAAAACACACTGGACATCAACAATAATCGAACGCTGATATTCGGGTAAGTATTGAATATCACCACCTACTCCTTCCCAGTTCCGGTCAAAATTTGCACCTATTAACTCTCCATTAGCATTAAGAACAGGGCTTCCTGAATTTCCACCTGTCGTATGAGTAGTAGCAGCAAAGGCAACAGGTTGAGTTCCGTCTGCATTTGCATAACGGCCGAAATCATTTTTATTATATAGCTCTTTCAGCTTCGGACTAACAACAAACTCCCAGTTAGTTGAATCCTCCTTCTCAATAACCCCATCAAGGACTGTGCGATAATCATAAGTTACAGCATCTTTAGCTTTATAGCCATTAACCGTACCATAAGTTATACGTAACGTAAAATTTGCATCCGGAGCATAGCTCAGATCCCCATTCATATCCAGCAACCCTTTTACAAAAGATCTGTGCGCTTTAGCAAAACCGAGATCATAATTCGTTAATTCACTTTTAATCTTTTCGTGCTCCTGTTTTATAGATCTTGCAAAAGAGAATAACGGATCTGTTTCAAGTTTTTTTACTGATGGCTTCTTCATGAAAGCCTTATATTGTAAAGAGTCGGTAAACAATGATTTATCGAAAATAAACTTAACCCCGCGACCACAGTTTCCATTCAATTCTTTCTGAAGCAAATCGAAATACAACGGACGCTGACCTTGTGGAACTGACTGCATATATTCTTTCAAAAGAATTTCTGTAATCTTCCGGTCAACCTTTTGAGAATAATTCTTATCATTAAATTTATAGTATGCTTTTTCAAAAGCCTTGAGCTCTTTCTCTAATAATGATTTATTCTTAGACAGAATAGCTATAATCAATGTATCAAATGAAACAGGAACAGAAGTCCATTCAACACCCCGCAGTAAAGCCTCTTCTAACATCGCTTTACGAAAGCGCAAACCGGCACGTTCTGCGACTATTTTCTCAAGCGAATCCAGCGCTTCAATATATTCTGCTTTATTATTTAATAAAGCCCATGCACGAAGAGAATCCTGAACAGCCTGCTTCGTATCTTTAAAACTTCGCTTATTTATTGCCCAGCTTGCTCCAATAGCATTCTTATAGCCATTTGTTGAACCGGCATATTTACTCGCATACTGAATACGCACGAGAGGATCTTCGAGCATTTCTTCAAGCATTGCTCTCTGACGTAAATCACGAATACGAATACGCACTTCGTTGTCTATCTTTTCTCTCTCATCCACCTCATAAGAAGTATAAAACTTATTCGTAGTTCCGGGGAATCCCATTATCATCGCATAATCATCCGGTTGTACACCCTTAAGCGATATCTTGAAATATTTCTTTGGACGTAACGGAACATTCTGTGCTGAATAAGGAGCTGGCTCTCCATTCACATCGGCATAAACCCTGAACAGCGAAAAGTCTCCCGTATGACGAGGCCACATCCAGTTATCCGTATCGGCACCGAACTTTCCTATTGATGAAGGGGGAGCACCTACAAGCCGAACATCAGAGTATACCTTCTTCGTAAACATATAGTACCCGTTGGCGGAATTAATTTAGTGCATACTTAACTCTACCAATAGGTTTGTTGTTGATCTTATTTATATATTGAAGGATTGTAAATGCACTAATCTTTCCAATAATTCGGGCAAACAATCCAGCATTGTCTTTTGCA
>JBOFDD010000318.1:0-7577 GCA_051646645.1 Bacteroidales bacterium
AAAAGGTCAGGATATTCGTTGTTTACTTTCAACACGAATTCACCAAATAAAGTATTAACCCAGGCAAACCATTTGCGGGTAAAATTATTCGGATCATCTTTGTGGAAAGACTCGTGCATAAATCCTGTACCTCCGTCGGTATTTACCAGTTGAGTGAGACAGACACGCATTTCGTCTTTGTCTGTTGAAGTCAACCCTTTCATGATAATACTCATCGGCCATACAAAGTTAATACCAATATGCGGGCCTCCAATACCTTCGCCTGCTTTTCCTGAGAAGAAGTACGGATTTGACTTACTCCAGATAAAGCGACGTGTGTTTTTGTAAACCGGATCATCCGGGCCACAGTATCCCAGATAAGGAACAGACAGAAGACTCGGTATATTGGCATCATCCATCAGATTACGACCACCAAAACCATCTATTTCAAATGCATAGATTGAACCATATTCAGGATGTGTTACGATCGCATGTTTACGGATTGCCTTATCTACTTCTTTCAGCAATTTGGCAGCAGGAGCTTTCAGCTCTTTTGCTTTGCCCGTAGCATCGATAATTTCGATCAGCTGTTTCATCGAAACTACGGCAAACATATTGGACGGTATAAGGAATCCAAACATCGTTGCATCGTCCGACGGACGGAATGCCGAGAAGATGAGTCCTACAGGATTAACAGGACTTCCCCATCCTTTATTCAGCAATGTATCGCCCTGATTTTCTGTTTCACGCATAAAGGAATATGGTCCTAAACCATCTTTACGCTGTTGCTCCTGAAATGTGCGGATCACAAGAGACATCGCCTTTTCCCATGTAGCGTCAAATACTGACGAATCACCGGTTTCTTTCCAGTAGTAGTAAGACAAACGTATCGGATAGCACAAAGAATCGATCTCCCATTTCCGCTCGTGAAGCTCTTTCTTCATCTCGGTCATGTCGGTTTCCCAATAACTTCCGGTAGGACCATCGTTAAACGCATTGGCATACGGATCGAAAATGATACATTCAAACTGGCGGTTAAGCAAACCTTTAACCATTTGCTGAAGTGACGCATCGTTTTTCATCAGGGGCAGATAAGGCCATACCTGAGCCGAAGAATCGCGAAGCCACATGGCATCAATATCTCCGGTAATAACGAATGTGTTCGGACGTCCGTTTTCTAATTTGTATTTAACGGTCGTATCTAACGTGTTCGGGAAACAGTTTTCAAACATCCATGCTAATTTCGGATCTTTGATTGTCTGTTTCATCTCTGCTATTTTTTTCTCTACCGCTACCGAAGAGAAGGCTCTGTTAGCCAGTTCGGGACGTAGAGACTTGTAATCTGTTTTATCAGCCGCCTGCGCAATGATACTTTTAGGAGAAAACATTAACCCACCTAATGCCAGCGCGCCGCTTTTCAAAAAGTTTCTTCTTGTTGTCATTGTGTTCTGTTGTTTAATTAATTAAAACTGAAGGGTCTGCTTTCCTTCTTTGATTTCGAATCGTTTCTCTTTCCCGCTGCATTTTGCTATTAACGTAAACGGTACGTTTGAATCGACTGTCAGCTGAGGCATTGCATTGCCCGATCTTTCGGATGCCATAAAGGTGATATTCCCTTTTGGCCCGAACGGGTAACGCTCAACACCGTGCTGTTCTTTCTGACGGATATCCCATGTGATTTCCTTTTTAGCAAAGTCGGGATATAAGCCAATAATATTTTCAAGCAATACGGCAATCGGAGGAAGTCCTGTCCAGCCAATAAAGTCAGGACGTGCCATAAAGCCCGGTTCTACGAATTCGGGAGAATAATATTCCCAGAATGTCCCTGTCTTTTTATAAACCTCAAACACATTATTGTAATGATTCATTGCAATCTGATAAGCCAGTTCGGGATGACCCGAAGTTCTCAGACCCTGAAGAATCATATAGTTCGTCGGACACCAGACTCCACCCTGCCAGTAACGGCCGTTGTCCTTATATTTCGGATGATCGGCTGAAAGAGATGGTACACGGTGTGTGCGCTTAAACTCTTTCTCGTTGTCAAGATGAGCGATCATCTTTTTCTCCTGCTCTTTTGTCAGTAGTCCCGGAATAAGCAATGCCCAGAAAGCTCCTACTCCTTTGGTATCGCATAGCGAACCATCGGCATAACGGTCATGAAGGAATCCGCTTTCGTCGCTCCACATATGTTTGCGTACATATGACGTAAGGTGACGTACTTCATCTTCAAACTCCTCGATTTCCTGCCAGCGTTCAAGATACAGACCGACTTCAAGCAGTACATTAGCTGCGAGAATCTGTTGCAGACAGGTATCCAGCCACACCATATGACCGTGACTGTAGATCATATTATATTGCGGTTTAACGCGGGGCATATTATCCATCCCTGTACCCCACCCACTTGACCAGTAGGTTCCGTCCTGCCAGGTACGGTTAAGCTTCCACCATTTATAATAAGCACAGAGAACAGGGAAAATCTGATCCAGACGATCCCGATCTCCGAGATGCTTGTAATAAACCATCTCACTCCAGGGTAACAGGTTCGGACCTGTGCTTACAGGATCGTATCGTTCGAAGCAATCGAATCCGTCTGATTTAATCTCGCGACATATAAATCCATCAGGATGCTGTTTCGCATAGAAGTTGTCGAGTGTTCGCTGAAAAGGGAAAAAACGCGATCCGTAGCGGGCAAACATCGTGATGAATGCCGAATCCCACATAAAGATATTCCCGTTGTAAGCCGTATCAATATAGCTCGACACAAACCCCGAACCATCCTGTGGAGCTTTGATATTACCGATACCGATCTGCCATGCCTTCCAGTACATTTCAATTTCCTTGTCATGACCTTTCCAGATTGGATTTGGCAGAATAGTCTTCGCTTCTTCAAAGCTTTTCGGATCAATAGTCTCCGGTTTTGCTATCCGGTATTCGTTCTCTGTTACCAGAGATTCTTTGTTATACGTATTTTTATAGGGTAATTTATATACTACCTTTTCTTCTTCTGAAGGACTCTGTGCCTTTAATATCGAGGAAGGGATTGCCGTCGCACCGACAGCAAGCATCCCTTTTTTTAAAAAATCTCTTCTTGAGCTCATAACTTTTTTTGATTTGAGGTTATTCAACTACAATTTCATCGAGTGCAATTTCCGGTTTATTGCTACCGAGCAGATTCCCTTTAAACGAATCGCGCATGGTCAGCAGCAAACGGATTGCTTTGTACTCTTTGTGCAGTAACGATATATTAACCGGATGTATCTCGCGGTTCAGTGTGTATTCCGTTTTCGTCATATCATGACCTGCAACGGGTGAGAAGTGAATTCCGTCCTGACTTGTCTCAACCACAATGCGTGCCGGAAGATAAATATCGTTCAGCGGACTATTCAGGAAGTTTAGCGATATGTGAGATAATTCTGCCGGTTCATTCCAGTTTAATTCGATTTGTGTTGAATCCTGAATGAATCCGACAAACTCACGCAATATCTTTGTGTATCCCAGAATACCATCAGTCAATTGAGTCTCTCCATCGCGTTCAGCCCATTCAATGCCGGGAGTCACTTTGTATTTCAGTCCGGCAGCCTTATGAACTGTCAGATTTTTCTGTTTTACCGTTCCCGAAGGTTTTCCGTTTTTAAAGGCAAGCGCTTTAACTGTTGAAGTCTCAGTCGGTCTGACCGGCTGTGTATACTTAAGACTCTTCTGTGTAGGTTCGCTTCCATCCAGCGTATATCGGATTTCAGCACCCGGCTGATACGTATTCATCGCCAGAGTAACACCTGCAGAGTCTGTAGCTACACTAAAGTTAACATCAAAGAAATTACGGCATCCGTTGACTCCTCTCTTTTCGAGACGAGGAAACTCATTCTCCATTCGTCTACAGAAATCAGCAAAATTCTTCTTATCGGGATTGGTCCACAATACTTCCGAAAATGCTACCAGACGAGGGAAAGCCATATACTCCATATCCTGCGGATCGGGAATATATTCAGTCCACATATTCGCCTGAGCTCCGATCACAAATTTCTTTTCTTCGTCTGTGAGTTCCTTAGGCAGCGGATCATAAGAGTAAGTCTTCTCCAGCGTAACCAAACCTCCGATAGAAAGCGGAGCATACTCAGGATCTTCCTGGTAGAAATCGTAATAGCAATATTCGCCCGGTGACATGATCACATTGTGCTTCATCTTTGCAGCTTCGATACCACCTGCCTCTCCTCTCCACGACATCACGGTAGCATTAGGTGCTAATCCTCCTTCGAGAATCTCGTCCCAGCCGATAATATCGCGTCCTTTTGAATTCAGGTATTTTTCCATGCGGGTGATAAAATAACTCTGAAGTTCGTGTTCATCTTTCAGTCCGAGACGTTTAATCATGCTCTGACAGTGCGGACAGCGCGCCCATGCTTTTTTCGGACACTCGTCGCCACCAATGTGAATATACTTGCCCGGAAACAAGGCAATCACCTCATCAAGAACATTTTCTAAAAACTCAAAGGCTTCTTCTTTCGGACAGTAAACCTGATCAAAGACATCCCATCGACCCTCTACAATATAGTTTGATTCAAGTCCGCAGGATAATTGGGGATAAGTAGCCAGAGCAGCAGAAGCATGACCCGGCATTTCGATTTCAGGAATCACTTCGATAAAGCGGTCAGACGCATAAGCTACGATCTCGCGTATATCGTCCTGTGTAAAGAAACCTTCGTGAGGTACAGAATCATAAGCAAAGGGATACGTATGATCGGAGTGTCCGATCTGTGAATGAGGACGTTTAGATCCGATCTGTGTCAGTTCAGGATAACGTTTTATTTCGATTCTCCAACCCTGATCTTCGGTCAGGTGAAGATGTAGTCTGTTCATTTTATAGGTTGCCAGCTGATCGATGTACTTCAATACAAAATCTTTTGGCATAAAGTAACGTCCGACATCCAGCATGGATCCACGGTATGAGAAGCGAGGTTCATCTTCGATTTTCACACAAGGAACGATCCATTCGGCACGTTTCTCATTATCTCCGGCAGTAAACTCTGCCGGCAAGAGCTGATTGATAGTCTGAACAGCGTAAAAGAATCCGGCAGCATCTGCAGCCGACACGTTTAGCTGTTCGGTTGAAACAGTTAACTTATAAGCCTCAGGCTTTAGTGTTTCATCTTTCGTAAAAATAATTGAAGGAGCCGTCTGTTTTTTATTTGCAGAAGGATTAACGGTAAAAGCAGACTGACTCTGAATATGATTCAGAAACCGTTCTGCCACAACAGACGAAGCCGAATCCAGCCCGTTATTAATCCAGACTACTTTATCGTTTAGTCTGAAATTTCCGGTCTGAGAAGTTAGTGACTGAGGAGCCGGTATAATCGTATAGTTGTTGGTTGTTGTCTGACAACCCGTCGTTATATTTAAGCTGATCAGCAGTAATAAAGGAATAAATAGTTTTTTCATCTGTGCGCTGTTTTATCATTAAAGATAATGAAGTCATCCTAACTTTTGGAAAGTCAGAAAAATTATACAAAGACCCTGTACCGTTATTAATTTTGACTCTTTCTTCCTCATTTTCTACTTTTTCACCTCGCAATAGCCCGCTATTGCTTCGATAATAAAGCTAAAAATGAGTTTGAAATAGTCTAAAATTAATTAACGTCCAAAAATCAGGATGACTTCAATGAAAGCCCTCCGAAAAGAGGGCTTTCACCAGTGTGTTCATTTTAAGGATGTAGTAAATATAGATATATGATTTTAGAACTCTACTACAGAAAGTACCGGAGCATGATCCGAAACACATTTAGATGCTTCAGGATTAAAAATCACATGCTGAGAAGCAACCTTTGCTCCTTCCGATACAAATACATAATCAATTAAAGATCGCTTGTTATAATCCAGTTTTCCGAAATCATGGAAGCTCCATGCCGGACCATCGACCTTTTCAGCTACCGCGCGTGAATCAATCAGATGGATATCTTTTTCAGGCTTCTGAAGCTCTGCAATTGCAGGGTTGGCAGGAGTAATATTAAAATCGCCTGTTACCAGTACGCAATCAGCATTGCCTTTCAGCTCTTTGATTTTTCGTTTCAACAACTTAGCACTCTCTTTTTGTGCTTTTTTACCCACATGATCAAAATGTGTATTTATAAAGAATATCTCTTTTCCGGTGCGGTTATCTTTTAGCAATGCCCACGTTGCAATACGTTCACAAGCAGCATCCCAACCTTTGACACCAACCGCTTCCGGATTTTTAGATAACCAGAAGTTCCCTGAATTCAGTTCTGTGAAACGGTCATTCTTATAAAATATAGCACTGTATTCTCCCTGAGTCTTACCATCAATACGTCCTACACCTACCTGATTATAACCTTTCAGTTCGTGTTTAAGGAAATCAACCTGATGATTCAGCAGTTCCTGTGTTCCTAACAAATCAACCTGATAATCACGGATTGTATTTACAACATCGTATTTACGGTTATCCCATTTGTTTGCTCCGTCACCCTGATTATCATAGCGCATATTAAACGACATCGTATTCAGTTTTACCGAAGGATAAGTTACTGCGCAGATCTCTTTTCCGCTACGTAATCTCACTTTCGTATCGAAGCTTCTTAAGCCCTCTTTCAGTGTGATTATACGTGCTCCGTTTTCAGTATCGGTATACGTATTTTTACTACCTGTAAAACGTCCGTAAACCATAGCGATACCATCCATATCAGCCAGGTAATCATTGTTGTGATCATGTCCGCAGAAAGTACCCATCACATCGCCGTTGATTTTCATCGAAGCATACAATCCGGTGTTCATAGCTGCAGGACATTCATCTTCAAGTCTCTCACCAACCGGACTCGCCTTTTTGCTGTTAAAAGCCTGTACATACTCCGGAAGCGGGATATGGAAGAAAGCTAAGGCAGGCAGAGGGTTTCCTCCGTTCTCTTTTGTAAAAGAATTACTCAGCTGATTGTAAGCCTCAATCTGCTTTGGTTTAATCCACCCATATCCGTTAACGCCGTTCAGTGTGCTGTAAGAGTTACTGTCAAACAGGTAAAGCGCAGCCTTTGTCTGATCGGAATCACTCCCTTTTACACGAATTGCACCATCATATTCAGTCTCGTTTCCTATCTCTGTGTTCAGACAACCTTTAAATGTGCGGATGTATTTCATCAGATCTTTACGTGACACACCCGACTCATCGTCATGATTACCAAATGTCACAGCAAAAGGAATATTACGCTCCACAATCGGAGTAAGCACCTCTTTCCATCCCTGCTCTACCGGAGTACCTGTTACGATATCACCTGTAAGGATAACCACTTCAGGTTTCTCTTTATCAAGCGTCTCATTGATCACCTGTAACGAAAGTGAAGAATTATCGGGATTAGAAACTTTGTAATGAACATCGGTAAATTGCACAATCTTACATTCACCGTTTTTGTTGAAACGAATTGATTGTGCATTCATTGCAAATGCAACCAGAATCAACAATGCTGAATTCAACTCACTAATGCAAGTTGTTGATTAATAAATTCTTGATATTTTTCATTAGGTGATAAATAGCCTAATCTTTTCCTTGGTCGGTCATTTAAATGATCCTGAATGATTTTGATTCTATCTTCAGATAT
>JBOFDD010000319.1:0-5700 GCA_051646645.1 Bacteroidales bacterium
TACAATTCGGGTTTCAAGAAGTTGATCAGAAAAGCAGCGCTTATTATCAACACATTAAGCAAATTACACTCACGAATAATCGTAAAAAAGCCCCTGAAAATAATTGAAAATAATTTTTAGGGGCAAAGTTGGGTTAATACCATGCCCGACATACTAAAAACGGGCTTCCTCTTCCGGGGGAGCCCGTTTTGTATAGAAGCTGTTTTGATTTTTTTTCATGCAATGTGTTTGTGAGAAAATATTCAAAAAACTCAAAACAGCTTCTTAATCATATATGAATTTATGCGCCAGGCTTCTTGCTCTTTCCTGGATCGCACATTCTTCATGTCCTTCAGGTGCAACAATCAAATGATGTGAGACACCTTTTATATCCTGATCAACTGTTGCAAAAGTAAGCACACCTTCTGACAATAATTTCTTATTATCACGTGCATCTGTCATTCGTATATATACAACGAGTGCGCTATGACCTGTTTCAACAAGAAAACTGTCAAAACGCAAAATATTTCCGGAGTAAATCGGATGCAGAATTTCCATCCCATGTATTTTCTGACAATAAACATGAGTTGAGTCCACAAGTAGTGCTAAATTCAAAAAACCAGCCTCAATAAACCACTCTGCAAAACGGGGAGCATAAAGTGTCCCATGCAGATTTATATCCGGATTCCGCACCAGATGGTAGTTAGTAAAACGATGAAGTGCCATAACTATATCTTTTTGTTTAACAAGCATTTATACAACTTCAATTATAACAAATCAGAATAAATCTTGTTTGATATAATTTAATAAAAAACACCCCAAACTACTCTTATTAAAAGAAAAATGTTAATCACCAAAAATAAATACGCTCTTTATGATTATTACTATTTCTTTTTTATAGTTTTGTCCGATTTTTAGAGAATCACCTTGTAAAACGCTAAAACTAAACGAACACAATAATTCATTTTTGTGAGTAGAGAGATGTCAAAATCATCTCAGTATTATGCGTTTTCTTTTGGGGAAATCGTATTTCTTTGCCGCAACTAAGAATACGATTTCTTTTTTTATCCCCATTCTTGTTTTTTTTCAACTTCCATTCCTTTTCATTTGTTTATTTCTTAGTTTTGATGTTTCAAAATCACACTATAAAAAGTTCAAGTTATGCATAAAAAACTTTATCGTTCAAATTCGGACAAAATGATAGCCGGAGTTTGCGGTGGTATTGCCGACTATTTTGATGTAGATCCTACAATCGTAAGACTTGCGGCTGTCCTTCTGACATTTATCACTGCGTTATTCCCTTGTGTCATTGCTTATATTATTGCAATGATTATTGTTCCGGTAAAACCTTGATAAATGGATTTCAAACTCATTTCCAAATATAAACCTACCGGAGATCAACCTGAGGCAATAGCACAACTTGTCGAAGGTCACAACCAGGGAGAACTCTATCAGACTCTTCTCGGAGTTACCGGATCAGGAAAAACCTTCACGGTAGCCAATTATATTGAGAAAGTTCAACGCCCAACGCTGGTACTTAGTCACAACAAGACTCTTGCGGCTCAGCTTTATGGCGAGTTTAAACAATTTTTCCCCGAAAATGCAGTAGAGTACTTCGTGTCCTACTACGACTATTATCAGCCGGAAGCCTATCTTCCGACTACCGATACTTATATAGAAAAAGATCTTGCAATCAACGACGAGCTAGAAAAACTACGGTTGTCTACCACATCCTCTTTACTTTCAGGCAGACGGGATGTATTGGTTGTTTCTTCTGTTTCATGCCTCTATGGTATTGGTAACCCGGAAGACTTTCACAGCCAGGCCGTAACAATTAAAGTAGGACAAACCATCACCCGCAACGTATTTCTGCGCGCCCTTGTTTCGGGACTTTATTCACGCAATGAAGTCCAGCTTTCTCATGGTCAGTTCCGTGTGAAGGGTGATACGATTGAAATTTTTCTTGCCTATACCGATCTTATTCTTCGCGTAATTTTCTGGGGCGATGAAATTGAATCAATCGAAACGGTTGATCCGGTTAATAATATTGTACTTGAGCGATTTTCGGAATACAGAATCTATCCTGCCAATATATTTGTTACTACACAGGAAAGAATAAACAGTGCGATTGCTCAGATCGAAATAGACCTTGGCAAACAAGTAGCTTTCTTCGAATCTATCGGCAAAAACTACGAAGCAAAAAGACTATACGAACGCGTTACCTACGATGTTGAAATGATTCGGGAAGTAGGTCATTGTTCGGGTATTGAAAACTATTCACGTTATTTTGATGGACGTGCACCCGGTACTCGTCCGTTCTGCCTGCTTGATTATTTTCCAAAAGATTTCCAGGTTGTAATCGACGAAAGTCACGTAACCATTCCACAAATTCGTGCAATGTTTGGCGGCGATCATTCCCGCAAGCAGAATCTTGTTGAATACGGATTCCGTCTGCCTGCAGCCATTGACAACCGTCCGCTGAAGTTCGAAGAATTTGAATCACTGGCTCCTTCTATCCTGTTTGTCAGTGCCACACCTGCCGACTACGAGCTTGCCAAATCGCAGGGTGTCGTTGTCGAACAGGTGATCCGTCCTACAGGTCTTCTCGATCCGGTTATCGAAGTACGTCCGAGCCTTAATCAGATTGATGATCTGATGGAAGAGATACAGAATGTCATCGAACGTGATGAGCGTGTACTTGTCACAACTCTTACTAAACGTATGGCTGAAGAATTGAACGATTACCTGAATCGTCTCGATTTTAAATGTGCATACATCCACTCCGATGTGGATACACTTGAACGCATCCGTATTATGGATGATCTTCGAAGCGGAATTTATGACGTACTTATCGGTGTCAACCTGCTCCGTGAAGGTCTGGATCTTCCGGAAGTATCACTTGTTGCCATTATTGATGCCGACAAAGAAGGGTTCCTTCGCTCACACCGCTCACTAACCCAGACAGCCGGACGTGCAGCCCGGAATATGAACGGAAAGGTAATCATGTATGCTGATAAGATCACGGACAGTATGCAGCGGACAATTGACGAGACAAACCGCAGACGCGAAAAGCAGCTTGCTTACAACGAACTTCATGGCATTACGCCTCAGGCTATCCGCAAAGAAAGAAATACGATTCTGAACGATCAGCTTAAATCAAAAGAAGAGAGCACTGCCTATACGGATGAAGTAAACATCACAGTTGCAGCCGATCCGGTCGTACAATATATGTCAAAAGCTCAGCTTGAAAAAACGATAGCAAATACCCGGAAACTGATGACAGAAGCAGCTAAGAAATTTGAGTTTATCGAAGCTGCTCAGTACCGCGACGAACTCGTTAAGCTTGAAGAACTATTAGAAACCAAACAATAACATCATTTATCTCATATAATAAGTAGTCAGATCATCCATCTGACTACTTATTATATGAGATTTCGCATATTCAGCTATGAAAACCAAAGACCTAAAAGAGCGTATTCACGAAGTCATATTCGAGTCCAATACTAAAGCAGGCAAAGCTTTTGATATAGCTTTGCTCATCTTTATACTACTCAGTGTCATCCTTGCTATTGTTGACAGCGTAAACTCTTTACATGTCAGATATCTCAAGTTATTACATATAGCAGAATGGATAATTACAGCAGCTTTCACAATCGAATACATACTTCGGCTTTATTCAGTACATAACCGAATGAAATACGCAACATCATTCTTTGGTACTGTAGACTTGTTGTCAATCCTGCCCTCCTATCTGAGCCTGTTCATTGCGGGAACTCATTACCTGATTGTAATCCGGGCAATCAGACTTCTGCGTATTTTCAGAATATTCAAACTAAGCGAATATCTGACCGAAGGTTCAACCATTATGCGTGCAGTACAACGCAGTTTTCCAAAGATATTTGTCTTCATGTTTTTTGTAACTATATTAGTAACGATCCTTGGCACTCTGATGTACGTAGTCGAAGGATCAGCCAATCCGAAAATGGACAATATACCCCGTTGTATATATTGGGCTATAGTCACACTCACAACTGTAGGCTACGGAGACATTACCCCCATAACTTATCCCGGTCAGTTTATATCCATGATCATTATGCTTTTAGGCTATGCTATAATTGCTGTACCAACAGGTATTATCTCTGCTGAAATGATCAACCCCAAAAAACAAAAAATCAAGGGATATGCTTGTCCCGGATGTGGTAAAGATATCGATGATGACAACGCAAACTACTGCAAACACTGCGGAGCAAATCTCGAACTCGAAAATTTCTAAAATCAAAAAAAACATCTTTCTTTGATTTTCAACCATTTGCCATAAATCTTTCAAATAAGCAAAACAAAATCAAACAGATTATTTCAATACGATTTGGAAGTTTCAAAAATAGTCCCTATATTTGCATTGCAATTGAGAGAAACACTCATAAGCAAGACCACATTGGAGAGATGGCAGAGTGGTCGAATGCGGCGGTCTTGAAAACCGTTGTACTGCAAGGTACCGGGGGTTCGAATCCCTCTCTCTCCGCTTTAGGCCTCGGAAACGAAAGTTTTCGGGGCTTTTTTTTACACTTTCCCTTCCGATACTTATTTCTGACATTTTATTATATATTTGTATTCATAAATAGTAACACCCGGTTGTCTCGTTAAAATACTGACAACCATAGCCATCAGATTTAAGCAAGAACAAGCAGTCGCATTTAAACCGGGTTATCAGCCAATTCTCAGAACCTATTCTAATTCATAAAACGTATGCTTCGAAAATTACGACAAACACTGGCAGGCATAAGCTTTACGCTTCTCACCCTGCTCTTTCTCGATTTCTCCGGCACC
The DNA here is from genome assembly GCA_051646645.1 of Bacteroidales bacterium. GTDB lineage: Bacteria > Bacteroidota > Bacteroidia > Bacteroidales > UBA7332 > UBA7332. The sequence goes on from JBOFDD010000319.1 coordinate 4,807, forward strand.
CTCCATGCATGGCTGGGCTGGTTGGCAAAGATCCAATTTGTCCCGGCTGTCCTTGCTCTCAATGCAGGCGTTGTGCTTCTTCTGGCCTTACTCACCCTGATTTTCGGACGTATATATTGCTCTGTAATCTGTCCGCTGGGTATCTTTCAGGATATAATTGCCCGTGCCGGACGTACCGGTAAGAAACTCCCCTACTCCGGCTCAGCTGCAAAAAACTTTCTCCGCTACAGTTTTCTCGGACTTTTCGTTATAGGAATTGCAGCAGGAATAAGTATGATTATCTCACTCCTGGATCCCTATGCGGCTTACGGACGCATTGCCAGCAATTTCTTTCTACCCTTATGGCAATGGGGGAACAACCTGCTGGCTTATGCGGCAGAACGTGCCGGCAGCTATGCATTCTATCAGACTGATGTGTGGATAAGAAGCATACCGGTATTTGCAATCGCTGCGGTCACTCTTATTATAGTGATAGCGCTTTCGTGGAAAAACGGGCGTACCTATTGCAACACCATCTGTCCTGTGGGTACAATCCTCGGAGTCCTTTCACGCTATTCGGCTTTTAAAATCAGAATCGACGAATCCTCCTGCAACAGCTGTGGCTTATGTGCCCGACATTGCAAAGCGGCCTGCATCGACTCCAAAGCACACCAGATTGACTATACCCGCTGCGTTGCCTGTATAAACTGCATTGGTAAATGCAATAAGAATGCGCTTTCGTTCCGGTATGACTATGCACGCAAACAGAACACTGCACAACAAGAAACTTCCAATGCCTGCTCTGCCGGAGAAACACAAGAGATGCGCCGCGGTTTTCTATCCGCTGTCACGCTCCTTGCTGCAACTTCTCTCAAATCTCAAATCATTGAAAAAGCAACCGATATCAAGATGGAT
>JBOFDD010000320.1:0-3598 GCA_051646645.1 Bacteroidales bacterium
TCACCTCTTGTATTTACCAGAGCACCACCACTGTTACCCGGATTCACCGCCGCATCTGTCTGAATAAACGATTCAATACGCATCGGACCGGCATTAGCCAGGATGTTGATGTTACGTGCTTTGGCACTTACGATACCCGCTGTTACGGTAGAAGTCAGGTTAAACGGATTACCCACAGCCAGCACCCACTCTCCGATTTTCAGTTTATCCGAATCGCCGAAAGGAATAGCTTTCAGGTCGTTCGCTTCAATCTTAATCAGAGCAATATCTGTCGAAGGGTCTGTACCTACTAACTTCGCTTTATAACTTTTCTTATTGTCAAGTGTAACCGTAATCTCATCCGAACGGTCAATCACGTGATTATTTGTAACAATATACCCGTCTGAGGAAATAATCACCCCCGAACCGAAACCTTTTTGGGGCTGCTGTTGTTGAGGCATCTGAAACCCTCTGTCGCCGAAAAAGAAATCGAAGAACGGATCGCGCGATTGTCCGCGTCCCACAGAGGCAGTCTGATTGATGGTTGACTGAATATGAACAACCGAATGAATTGTGCGTTCTGCCGCTTCTGTAAAGTCAGTCGTAGCAGACTGTGCTGTCGATGCAGCTGTAAAAGAGACCGGACGTGCAAACGTATCTGCTATTGCTGTCTGGTTATTCATGTTTTTATTTACCAGTCCGTATAATCCTATTGTAGCACCTGAACTTAACACGGATACTAACACTAAGCTTAGAATCTGTTTAGTACTTTGTTTCATAAGTCTTAATTTTTGAATGGTTTAGAGTATATGATTCAAATTAATTACTTCACTACGGGAAGAAACATGGTTTCGTCCCTTTGTTGTTGATTTCGAATGCAATTATAGTAAAAGGTTTAATACACTACATTGCATTGCATACTACTTTAAATATATTTAGAAGCTGTTTTGAATTTTTCATGCAATGTATTTTAGTCATTTTTTTTATGAATTTGAATTTTCTTTTCGCCGTTAATAGCGGGCTATTAGCAAGGAAAGAAGGTTCAAAGGCACAAAAAAAGGACAAAAGACAGCATGATTGAGTTTATAAATAAATTTTAAAAACTCAAAACTGCTTCTTAAATCCAGATAACATTTTATTAAACAACGGAAACATAATCAGCTGCATTTAATTGGTTTATTCGTCAGTCATGCTGAAATCTTTATCAAAATAGAGAGGAAATAGAGAGTATTGTACTAAATTTGCAAAACATTAAAACAGAAAAATTTCAACAATGTACGGAACAAAGAAAATAAGTGGACACATTTATTATGTAGGTGTGAATGATCGCACCACTGAACGCTTTGAACGTTTGTGGTCACTTCGAAAAGGTATTTCTTACAACTCATATTTAATCGTTGACGAAAAAGTTGCACTTGTCGATACTGTTGACATTTGTTACATCGAGACTTTTTTAAATAAAATCGACCGTGTACTTAAAGGGCGCACGATTGATTATCTGATTGTAAACCACATGGAGCCTGATCACTCCTCATCCATTGCTGCCATCAAACGCTTATACCCGAACATGAAAATCGTCGGTAATGCAAAAACCATTGCCATGATTGACGGTTTCTACGGCATCACGGGCGACGAGATGGAAGTCAAAGAGGGCGACACGCTAAATCTTGGACATCACAATCTGAACTTTGTATTTGCACCTATGGTTCACTGGCCTGAGGTGATGATGACATACGATACTACCGACAAAGTACTTTTCTCGGCTGATGCTTTCGGCTGCTTCGGTGCGCTGGACGGTGGTGTTATCGACGAAGAAATGTCCATCGAGCGCTACTGGCCCGAGATGTACCGCTATTACGCTACCATCGTAGGTAAATACGGAGCACCTGTACAGAAGGTATTGCAAAAACTCAGCTCGTATGACTTCAACTTCATCTGCTCGCTTCACGGACCGGTGTGGAAAAAACACATCAGCGAAGCAGTTACCATCTACGATCGTCTGAGTCGCTACGAAGGCGTTGACGGGGTAGTTGTGGCTTATGGCAGCATGTACGGCAACACCGAGGAGATGGCTGAAGAAATCGCCACTGCTCTTGCCGAAAACGGCATTAAGAAAGTAATCATGCACAACATGTCCAAATCCGACATTTCGGTCGTATTGGGCGATGTATTCAAATACAGAGGACTGATTATCGGCAGCCCTACCTACAGCAACGAACTCTTCCCGGAAGTAAAATCGCTTGTAGATAAAATCCAGACCCGCGACATCAAAAATCGCACGTTTGCCTATTTCGGCAGCTACGCATGGGCAGGAGCAGCCGTAAAAAATCTGGCAGCTTTCGCTGAAAAAATGAAGTGGGACGTTGTCGAACCGGCTTCTGTAGAAATGAAACAAGGCATGAAAGAAGACACCCTTCAGAAATGCTACGAACTTGGTAAAGCTATGGCTGAAAAGCTAAAACAATCATAATACTAAAACATCTTTTTAACTATGAGATTAATTATTCAACCGGATTACGCGAATGTTTCGGAATGGGCTGCTAACTATGTAGCATCTAAAATCAAAGCATTTAATCCGACAAGCGACAAGCCTTTCGTTCTTGGATTACCAACAGGAGGTTCTCCGCTTGGAATGTATAAGAAACTTATCGAACTGAATAAAGCAGGAGTAGTTTCTTTTGCAAATGTTGTTACTTTCAACATGGATGAATACTGTAACCTGCCGAAGGAGCACCCTGAAAGCTACCACTCTTTCATGTGGAATAACTTCTTCAATCATATTGATATCAATGCAGAAAACGTGAACATCCTTAACGGTAATGCAGCGGATCTTGAAGCAGAATGTCAGCGTTACGAAGATAAAATCAAAGCATTTGGTGGTATTCACCTATTCTTAGGTGGTATCGGTCCTGACGGACACATCGCGTTCAACGAACCGGGTTCGTCTCTTGCTTCCCGCACTCGCGTTAAAACGCTTACTACTGACACAATCATCGCAAACTCACGTTTCTTTGACAACGACGTAAACAAAGTTCCTAAAACTGCGGTTACTGTAGGTGTTGGTACTGTACTTGACGCAAAAGAAGTTCTTATCATCGTTAACGGTCACAACAAAGCTCGTGCTTTGTACCATGCAGTTGAAGGTTCTATCAATCAGATGTGGACGATCAGTGCACTTCAGATGCACCCGAAAGGTATCATCGTTTGCGACGATGCTGCTACAGCCGAAATCAAAGTGGGAACTTACAAGTACTTCCTTGATATTGAGAAAGAACACTTAGCTCCGGCTTCTCTTTTGAAATAATTTGTGTAAAAAAACACACAAAATCTATAAGTAAGAGGAAACGAATCATTTCGATGATTTCGTTTCCTCTTTTTCTTTTTCACCTCTCACCGTGCAAAACACCTGCCTCATTAGACTATCAATTTGCACACTCATAAATGTATGAATATCCTATTTTTTCACAAATAGCATGGATAATAAACCCAAAAAACTTGCATATAATAACAAATTGTGTAAATTTGGAACAGAAAACATTCTGTTAGTGTGAGTTATAAATACTCAATTATCGCTACAGAATTGCACAGAACATTGAGCAAATAATCAATTAATTAATAA
>JBOFDD010000321.1:0-3242 GCA_051646645.1 Bacteroidales bacterium
ATTACTAAAGAATATAACATTACAACTGTCATTAATACACATGACATGAACTCTGTAATGGGAATTGGTGAAAGCATCACCTTTATTAATCAGGGAGAAGTTGAGTGGATTGGAGATAAAGAGAAAATTCTGAATACAAACAACAAAGTCCTTAATGACTTCGTGTTTGCATCAGATTTATTCCAAAAAGTGAGAGAAGTGGCTGTTGCTGAAGAAGAAGCAGAAAGCTATGGTTCTATTTTGAGCCGTTAGGTATCCGGGCATCAGCCCCCCACATAAGTTTATTGCGTAAGGTATTATAAAATGTCTGGTCTTTTCTTTTGGCCAGACGAACTTTACGTGTTGCTTTTCGAAGGATAAGTTCTGTTTCGAGACTAAACACTTCAGATCTTCCGTCTACAGCAGCCAGAAAGTGTTTGCATCTGCCTTCAATACGCAGAGTTACTTCACTTTCATCCGATATAACCAAAGGTCTTACATTCAAGCTGTGTGAGGCTACAGGAGAGATAATAAAGCTTTTAGAATTAGGAATAACGATAGGTCCTCCTACGCTCATTGAATAAGCTGTTGATCCTGTTGGTGTAGATATAATCAATCCATCAGCCTGATAGGCATTCACATATTCTCCGTCAACCCAGCAATGTATTGTTATCATTGAGGAGTTGTCCTGTTTCAACACTGCAATTTCGTTCAAAGCATAAGGTGTTGCTTCCAGTTGTTGTCCGGATGTAGATAAGTGTATGAGCGAGCGCTCTTCAATTTTGAATTGATCTGCTATCAATTCATCTAAAGTTTCTTCAACTTCTTCAACCGGACAGTCTGCAAGAAACCCTAAGCGACCAAGGTTTATACCGAGAATTGGGATTTCGCAGCACTTTCCTATTCGTTCAACAACCCTGAGCAATGTTCCATCCCCTCCTATACTGAATATAAAATCAGCATCTATTGGAGAGCATAATTCAAGAATTTGCATTGGAGGCAATTCAAGCCCTTCAACATTTTCAAGAAACTCAAAATATTCCCGCTCCATAACTATTTCCAGATTCTTACGATTCAGTATATCTATAAGAGTTACATATATATCGCGATCTCTTTCCGCATATGTATTTCCAAATATAGCAACTTTCATACTTTTCATATTCAATAGATTATGATTCAACAAAAATGATTATGCGATTTTTTTCATCAGCTATTTTGGAGATAACTGACTCTATGTGCCATAAATCCTGACATAACTGCATCAAAAATATGGATTAATAACCAATTTCTTCCTTTTAAGATAGATTCTTTTTTCATTTTTTCAATAGTTGAATGTTTAACTATTAGGGGAAACTTCTTACATTTGCACGATTTTAAAGATATAATTATGGAAAAAGAGCAATCACGCAGTCTAATTCTTGCCATTCTTCAGACGCAATCAACTTTCCGCACCGTTGTTCAAAGGTCTCTCGGACAGCTTGATAAAAATATAACTTTCGAAATGATCCAGGTTTTAGTAGAATTATGGAAGCAAGACGGTATAAATCAGCAAGAGCTTGCCAATAAAACCTTTAAGGACAAGTCAAGTTTGAGTTATTTATTGAACAATCTCGAAAAGCGGGATCTTGTTTTGCGCTACGAAGATGAACACGATAGACGAAACAAATTGATCCTTCTCACAGACAAGGGACGAGAGCTGCAAAACCACTTCTCTCCCATTCTCGGCGAAATTTATGCTCAAATGGCTGAAAAACTTGATCCTGATACACTTGATTTTGTAATCAGCTATATGAAAGAGCTTAATCTCATAATCAGTAAAATAAATCTGAAGTGATATGACTCAAACTAATGATAATCAACAGCACGCAGAAAAGCATAAAATTCTCAGAAAAAGAAAATACCGCAACATTTTCCTGAATACACTATGTATGGCCTTAGCATTATCGGGGCTGATATATGGAGTTCACTACTTTCTTTTATTTTATCGGTATGAGGTTACGAATGATGCTATAATTGATCAATATATAGTTCCTGTAAACTGCAAAGCAGGCGGATTTGTCCACGAGATTCGCTTTACAGAACATCAATCTGTAAAAAAAGGCGATACCCTGCTAATTATTGATCCGCAGGAATATATTATTAAAGTTGCAGAAGCAAAAGCCGCTCTTTTGCAAGCTCAAGCTAACAATGAAGCTTTAATAGCCGGGGCACTTTCATCCGAAAGTAATGTTGCTGTATCGCAATCCAGAGTAAAAGAGCGTGAGGCTTATTTGATGAGTTTGTCCGAGAAGGAGAAGCGTTATCGCATGCTCTATCAGAAAGGAGCAGTTTCCCGACAGGACATGGAGCAGGTTATATCTGATTATCAAGCCAGCCTTGCTAATCTATCTGCACTTAAACTCGAAGAAAAAGCATCTAAAGCTATTTTATCTGAAAACCAGAAGAAACAACTTTCTGGTATTGCATCCATTGATGAGCGTGTCGCAGAGCTGGACCTTGCTCTTACGAATTTATCGTACACCGTTATTACAGCTCCCCGTGATGGAATAATGGGACGTCGTAATATTGAAACCGGACAACTTCTTCAACCCGGACAAACGATAAGTAATCTTGTAGAAGAAAAGAATAAATGGATCACAGCAAATTATCGCGAAAAACAGATTGCGAATATCTATGTCGGACAGCCAGTCATTATCAAAGTTGATGGTTATAGTCAAAAAACTTTTAAAGGAGTTGTCTCTTCTATTTCGGCTGCAACCGGATCCAAGTATTCATTATTGCCAGTAGACAACTCTGCCGGTAATTTTGTGAAAGTACAACAGCGAATACCTGTCCGGATCGAATTTACCGATGCCACTTCAGAAGACATGGAGCATCTGAGAGCCGGAATGATGGTCGAAACAGAAGCTTTAATCGATCATACTAAATAAATTTATTATCATGTATCCCCTATTATTTCGAAAATGGGTACCTAAACCTCTACGCTTGCTATGCATCTTTTTTCTAACAATAACTACATTATTATTGAATGGAGCATATACAGGTAGTTCAATAGATATATCAAGTTCAATGGGAGTGCTGCGAGAAGATATAAGTATGGCTTTTTATGCTTCTGCTGCAGGAATGGCTGCTGCTTACCCTATGGTTTCCAAATTGCGGGCTCTTTTATCGACAAAGAGAATTTTGCTTTACGATTTACTGTTGCAGGTCTGCCTAAGCTATATTTGCGCTAATGCTCAGCGAATGGAAACTATTACGGTTTG
>JBOFDD010000322.1:0-3812 GCA_051646645.1 Bacteroidales bacterium
AAAGCAGAGCAAAGATGATTACTCATACTTGCTCTGCTTATATAATCTTATGTATCGAAATATACGTATTTACTTCTTGAAAAAACGAACAATTTCACCTATCCAAAGTACGACTGATGTTCCTCCAATTATTTTCAACCAATCGATCAGTGTGATCGGTACTGTGCGGAACACATCGCCTCCAAACTGGACAATCAGAATCTGTCCGACAAGAATAATAAGAGCTACCAGAAGGAAAGCTCTGCTGTCTTTCAGATTTTTAAATGCTGATCCGTTGGTCTGGAATGCTTTTGCATTAAACAGGTTCCAGAACTGAAGCATCACGAAGATGGTAAAGAATACGGATAATTTGTAATCAGTAAGTCCGCCATCGTAATTAGTAAACCAGTATAAGATACCAAGTAGCAGCACTACAAATACTACCCCTACCCCAAGAATTACCTGCGCCATCGCATGAGAGATAATAAAATCACTACTCTTACGCGGTTTACGGTCCATCACCCGGATATTCGGAGGCAAAGAAGCTAATGCTCCTGCTGCAAAAGTGTCCATGATAAGATTTACCCAAAGCATCTGCGTAACAGTCAGCGGAAGTTCTGTTCCGAAGATTGATCCGATTAGCACAATGATCATTGCAACCACATTAATCGTTAGCTGGAATACCATAAAGCGCTGGATATTTTCATACAACGAACGTCCCCACATAACTGCTGTAGCAATACTGTTAAACGAATCGTCAAGCAAGGTTATATCACTGGCTTCTTTTGCTACAGAAGTCCCGGTACCCATTGAGAGACCTACATTAGCGAAGTTCAGTGCCGGAGCATCGTTCGTGCCATCACCTGTAACAGCAACAACCTGATCTTTTTTCTGTAACAACTGAACAAGACGTTGTTTGTCTGTTGGTCGTGCCCGTGACATAATTTTAAGATCAAGTACACGATCAAGTGCTTCCTCATCAGATAGGGCTTCAAACTCAACTCCCGTTATATGATTACGGTCAGTATCATCCGGTAACCATAAACCGATCTGACGACCGATTTCTTTAGCTGTACCCGGAGTATCACCAGTAACGATTTTCACACCGATACCAGCATTCATGCATCTGGTAACAGCATCAGGTACATCTTCACGAACCGGATCAGCAATCGCTACAACACCAAGGAAGATCATAGAATCTGTCGCCAGCTTCTCAATAGGACGTTCATCTCCCGGTTCAATAACCTTATAAGCAAACCCTAAAGTACGCATAGCCTGATTCTGATACGCAAGCAGTTGCTTTTCGACCTTTTCTGTATAGTTAGAAACCGCAACCAGTCCATTATCTGAATACGCCTGAGATGATACTGAAAGAATCTTTTCAGGAGCTCCTTTAATATAAAGAATACGTTTATTAAGAGATGGTGAATCAACTACAGTCCCCATGTATTTGCGTTCCGTTGAGAATGGAAGTTGCTCAATCACCGGAATATTCTCACGCATTTCGAAGTAATCCTCACCTGTGGTATCTAACCAAAGCAATAAAGCGCCCTCAGTCGGATTACCTATAGGTTTAATACTTGCCGGATCTGTTTTATCAAGAAATGCAGTTGAATTAGCAGCAATACTCTCCATAAGCAGCATGCCCGCCTCGGTTTCTTTTTCAAAATTACCAGCGGGGAAAGGAAGGAACATGGTGTCAGCCAGACGCATCTGATTCTGAGTCAGCGTACCGGTTTTATCCGTACAGATGACTGTTGTAGCTCCCATAGTTTCAGAAGCATGCATTTTACGAACCAGATTGTTGGTTTTAAGCATACGACGCATATTCAGAGCAAGACTCAGTGTCACACTCATCGGCAAGCCTTCAGGTACAGATACGGCAATCAGCGTAACGGCAACCATAAAATATTGCAACAAACGTGCTGCTCCGTCAAGCGTAAAGAAGTCTACGTCACCACGGATAACATCTTTCGCAACAAGCGCAATAAAAGTCATTGCGGCCAGACCAAAACCAATCTTTCCAATGAGAGAAGCCAGTTTATCAAGCTGCTTCGTGAGTGGTGTTTTCTCTTCTACTATTGCCGTTGATTCTTTGGCTACTTTACCGTATTCAGTTGCATCACCCACAAGAGTAACCTGCATCATACCATGTCCGGCAATCACAGTAGTTCCTCTTTTTACTTCATTAGCAGCATAAGTTGTATCATGTTCATTATCTTCAGGATTCAGCATTTTCTCAACCATCAGCTCACCAGTAAGAGCCGATTCATTAACCTGCATAGACATGGCTTCTATAAGAATACCATCCGCAGGAATTTCCTCACCGGTCTCGAGCATGACGATATCTCCGACTACAACCTCTCTCTTCGGCACCTCATGAATATTTCCGTTTCGAAGCACCTTCACTGCATTATCATCATTCACTTGATTCAGCAGATCAAACTTTTTATTCGCATCTACTTCAAACCAGAATCCTACTACTGTAGCCAGGATAATTGCAAAGAAAAGTCCGATAGTCTCAGCATAATGCCCGTTTGTTAATGAAATCCCAAACGAAACAGCAGCGGCAACAAGCAGAACACGGATAATAGGATCCTGAAACTTCTCAAAAAACAGTTTCCACAGAGATTCGCGCTTTGGAGGAGTCAATAGATTTTCTCCGTATTTTGCACGGCTATCCTGTACTTCTTTGTCGGACAGACCGACGATTTTTTTAGTGTTATTCATAATGGTGTAAAACGATAGAAAGAGCACCCCGAAAAACGGGGCACTCTTATCTCATTATTTAATATTATCTGATCGCAGATTAGATTGATCCACCTACAAGGATCACGATCAAAAGACCAAGGATCGCATAAAGCTCAGGGAACACGGCAAGTACCATTGTTGTTCCGAAAACATTGTGACCTGATCCGATCGCAGAGATACCGTTTGCACAGATCTGAGCCTGACGGATTGATGAGAACAAACCAACAAAGCCAAGAGTAAGACCTGCACCAAGGATCGCAGCTGCTTGTCCGAAAGTAATTTCAGGAACAAGGAATGCTTTCATCATGAAGTATCCTACGAAACCGTATAGACCCTGTGAACTTGGAAGCGCACAAAGTGCGATATATGAACCTGAAGCATCAGGATTCTTTTTCATTGCTCCGATAGCAGCATTACCGGCAATTGACACACCTAAACAACTTCCCACACCTGTAATACCTACCATTAAGGCGATTCCTAAATAAGCTAATAAAATAGGTTCCATAATTTTCTGTTTTTTAGTATTTTGTTATTGTTTTATCATTTTATCTTACCTTCTTGAAAGGCTTGTATGCTTTACCGCCCCCTTCAAATCCGGCATTTTTATAGAATTCTACGAATGTCAAACGTAACGGGTGAATAAAAGCACCCAGAATTGTTAATCCAAAAGCGATTGTATGTCCAACCAACAGAATAAGAATTGTGATGATAAATCCGATAACCGGAATATCAGGACTCATATCTACAGACAACTGGTTGAATACGTTTCCTAAAATACCTCCTGTCAATCCTAAAGCGAAAAGACGGATATAGGATAGCAAGTCTCCCAGAATACCTGTTGCCATGTTATACGAATCCCACAAACCTCCTCCGAAGTTATAGAAAATATTCTTGCCGGGTGAGTTATAAAGGAACGCTGCAACAGCACCAACTGACAATGTACCGTAAGCAATAATACGTGCAACAGACGGAACATCAATTTTCAGTTCTGGTAATCCGACTACAACAAGCAACGAAAGAAGGATCATAATCCACCCGATACGGGAGATAGCATATTTGAATCCTTTTTGTTTCGCCTGATT
>JBOFDD010000323.1:0-1784 GCA_051646645.1 Bacteroidales bacterium
AGAGCATCGAAGGCCGTTTATGGGATACCCTTATGGTATTCAGATCCGCAGCACATAGCTGCCGGAGTGATTTTCTTACGTTTAATGTTTCATTCGTTATGAAAGGTCGGAAGATGGTAACTCCTCAGCTTAAAGCTCTCTGCAGTCCAGGGGACAACGGAGAGCCGGTTATAACAATAATGAAAATGAACGAAGATTAACAGGAGGGGCAAAAGCCCCTCCTGTTATGTGAATTATAAAGTCAGCAAGAGGGTGAATTCAATGATAGTGAGAAAGTATTTTTGGATTATTTCATCTGAAGTGTCGTTTGCACTTGCACAGAAGTTGGAAACAGCATCTCAAGGCTTAGAGAGTTTGTCAGGTTATTGCTATTGGAAATACAAGCGGTTGAATACGAATCATCTCAATAGTGAATCTATAGATGATGATAAAATCCAATGAGACATAAAGTATATTATCGGAACAAATTAAAATAGACAAAAAATAGATATTTAATGAGACATAAAGTGGTTGACGGATATACGCAATAGCGGGTATCCGTGGTTCAGTGATTACGTGATGAGGAGGTATGCTCATGACTCTATCTGTTAACTTGAAGGATGATCGTGCTGAAAGAATAGTTGAAGAGGCGAAGATCAAAGCCTTGAGAAGCAAAGTTTCAGTTTCAGAAGTCGTTATCTCTCTTCTTGAGCAATGGAACAATGGAGAAGTCGCTCGGAAAGAAGAAAAGAAATAACGTCCCCTCAGAAGTAATATATTTACGGAGTTTGAAATGAAAGTAATATCGTTTGCATCCAAGAAAGGCGGAGTGGGTAAAACAACAAGCGCAATCCTCACAGGTCTTATTCTTTCTAAAACAAGTAAAGTCCTCATGATCGATCTCGACAGTCAGAATGCAATGACCTCATTTTTCTTCGAAAATATAGCAGACTTTGAACAGAAAACAATATTAGAAGCTGTCAAAGGAGAGATAATGCTCAAGGAGGCTATCTATAAAAAGAGCGATAACCTTGATGTCATTCCAACAAAGCTTGAGTTTGAAAATATCAACTTCGTCCAGCTTACAGGGAAGGAACTTTTTTTGCGTATAGAACTTGAAAGCATGGATTACGACTATGTTATTATAGACACACCCCCTAACCTCTTTACAGAAACGGTTCTCGGCCTGGCTGCAGCTCATACCGTAGTCATCCCTGCCCGTCTTGAAAAAATGGATACCCGAGCAATTGGATTTACACTCGATAAGATCAATAGCCAGATAAAAAAATATTATAATCCCGATCTGGACAAGGTTTACATATTGCCGACACAATATAATTATCAGAACCGCATAGTAAATGATTTTGCGCTGCAGACTCTCAAAGAGTCCTTCCCTCAGAATACGCTCGATATCATTGTTAAGCTCAATAGCTCCATCAGTAAGTTCAACTATGTTGGCTATGAAAAGGATTCGAATCTGAAAGAATTCGAAGAGTATAATGCTCTCGTCGAGGTGTTAAGATGAAATCTGATAAATTCTTAGAAAAAGCCAAATCTAAAAAGATTTTAGAAACAACGAGCGAGGCTGTTGTCGTTGAGCAAGTTCTTCCAACGGTCGTGGACAGTGATATAGACAGAATCACTCGTGAAATACGTTCCGATTTGCAGAAGATGGATGCCATCGTTGGCTGGGTTGCAGAACGAAAAAAACAATTTGCTGAGACCCGTGAGCGGGTAATCAAAAACCTTATACATGTAAGGGACAATCGGAAAAAACTGCTCGGCGATAAGACATTCGAAATCTA
>JBOFDD010000324.1:0-23341 GCA_051646645.1 Bacteroidales bacterium
AAAGACCCAATGGAGATGTATGTCCGAAGTGCAAATAGGGACTTATACCCGAAGTCCCATGCAATGAGGGATCATTACGGTCTGAGGAATAGTTTTTGAATTTCATTTCAAGAAAGTCATGCCATCTATTACGGGACTCAGTTTCTCCTCCTTTTAATGATATTTCAGGTAATGATGATCCATGGTAGCGTTGTAAGAAATAGTTTAACTGATCTTCTGTTTTAGCTAACGTGAAATCAGTGCGAAGATGTGGATTTAATGCAGCAGGATTCTCATAAACCATATCGCTTAAAAAGTAAAGATAATGTTTCATGAGTTTCGGGCGTAATGTACGTGCAGCCCACTCCTGCTTGTTTGTAACAGCAGAAACAGGAACAAGCAGGTTATCCTCGACCATAATAACAGAAACAGGGGAATCTGCTGTTATTTCGTCAGCCCATTGACGCTGAATACGTAAATATCCTTTATCCAGCACAACCAGATCTGCATGGTGCAGATAGTGAGCAATCCGATCTCTGGTTGCATCAATCTCAAGAATAAGGTCATAACCGGCATGTACTGCTTTTTCGGCAAAATCCATCAAGCCCTGACAAAGGAAAATAAAGTGCCGGCGGTTTGCCTCCGGAAAAGACGAATTCAGCGTGAACAGTATTTTCAGCGGCAAATCACGTTTGTTTGCTTCTTCTACTGCATAGTTTAATGCAAGATTAAACGAAAAACGAACAGAAGCCTGCATCCTGTAGAGGATGTACTTTCCTCGTTTCTCGGGACTTTTGTCCCATCTTTGAATACGTTCTTCCAGCATAGCTCTAAAGATTTAAAAATAAAAACTCCATCTGCCACGGGGACTGATGGAGTTCGTTATTCGAGAAAGTAATAATTAAGCTGCTTTCAGAAGAAGCAGATCTTATATCGCTTATTCATTTGCTACTCCGAAAAACATATCAAGAATCTCTTCTGTATATACAAAGTATAACAGCAAGCAAATAAATATAATAGCCATAAGGATCAATACCCACGTTCTGGCAAAAAATGGCTTGCGGGTATGATGTGTTTTGTGTTCGTGCAACTCACTCATTTTTTTTAAAGTTTAGTGTTAGTAAATTCAGTCAATAAAGAAACAACTAAACTTATAATTTAGTTTACAAAAGGAATCTAATAAAATATCATTTCTTTAAAAGTAGACATATATCTACCCATAAAGAATGTCATCAGAAGAAAATAAATCACCACAAAGATCAAAGCCGCTTTAGCAAAGTTAGCCTTATTCGGATTTGCACCTCCACCAAATGCCCAAACAAGGAGCATAATAATATTAACGAGTGGAATAAAACAAACCAACAGGGTAATCACCCACTCACTAAGAGAAACCACCGGTTCACCGTGTTTATCTAAATCCAGATATTTATTCTCATTATTTTCCATAGTGACTCTCATTTAAGATTATTTCAAAATGTTTTTTTCGTAATACTCTTTAGGTGTCATTCCGATAACGATTTGAAATGAGAGGATGAAATCCTCTTTTGATTCAAATCCCAATCCTTCTATTTCTTCAGCAGAGAAATTTGGATTTTTTTTCTGCGTTATCAGATTCACGGCTATATTAATTTTATCAATCAAATCTTCATCAATAGAATCGGGATTATCCAACTGTTTCTGTTCTTTTTGTTTTTTTCTCAAATGCCGCATTTTACTATCTCTTGTAAGAAAGAAAAAAGCTCCGGCAAGAGCTATAAATAGAAAGAATACAATATTGCTCCTTTTCTGCTTATTTAGCAATACACTTTGCAGCTCATAAATCCGATACTGTTGCTGATCATTAATTTTATCCTGAGCTGCGAGCTGAGCATCCATATCTTTAACCGCAAGCAGCATATAGTTACTGGCATTAATTTTATTATCGAGACGATCATTCAAAGTTGCCATAATCATATATAGTTTTGCTTTCGGGCGGCCATATTCATTCAAAAGCAATTCAACATCCGTAAGCATATCGAGCATAGCCTGCATTTGAAGAGGATTATTCAAACGGTTACAGAGGCGAATCAAATCCTGATAATTTTCATGCGGATAAAAGTATTTTTTCCAGATTACCGGAGTTGTACGAATTCCGTGTTGAACATTATCAGGGGACTGAGCTTCATTTTTGTAACAATGTAAACTATCAATGAGAGAATCATCCTGAGCAAATACAGAAATTGAAACCCACAATGAAGCAAAAAAGATTACAATCTTTAAATTACCAACCATATTTTTTAAACGACTATTTTTTGTAAGCATAACAAACTGATTACAAATGGATATGATGCAAATATAACACACTTTCCATCTTTCAATCATTTTTTTAGTATATTTTATTTACCTATTAACAGGAATCGTATTAAAATAGTTCAAAACTAACGAAGGTCTGATTCAATTAGGGAGTTCCGGCAAAATAGTATAACTTTACATTGAAATAAAAAATCAGACAGAGTGATTATGAAAGAACGAATCATATATTTAATAAAACAGCGATTATTCTTCATTCTTCTTTTTATCATCTTCAAAATTGTATTTCTTCTTTATCACGGAAGCAACCTTGACTTGAGAGATTTTGTGGATGTTATTTACCATGGTTTGGCTATGGATAATACAGTTGCTGCCTATTTCTGTGCAATTCCGACCATCCTGGTTTTTGTATCTTTATTCTGGAATAAGCCATTGCTTTATAAGATCTGGAAAGTCTATATTGCTGTTGCAATTTTACTTTGCGCTGCTTTACTACTTCCGGATATGGAATTATATAAGTATTGGGGATTTCGTATTGACAGCAGTGTGCTGATGTATCTGCAATATCCGAAGGAAGCTTTTGCGAGTGTACCATTATGGCAACCTCTTGCGGGAATAGTTATCTGGCTTGCCCTTGCCCATTATCTGAATAAGTTCTTCATGAAATATATCCTCACAGAACCATTCAGTAATGTGACCAAAAACAAGATTTGGTCGTACCTGCTGTTCTTCTTCCTGATTCCTTCGATATTTCTGTCGATCCGGGGAAGTGTAAGTGCTTCTACCATGAACGTAGGAAGAGCATACTACAGTGAAAACATGTTTCTGAATCATGCTGCCGTAAATCCGGTTTTCAGTTTTCTCTCTTCAGCTTTTGATCAGGAGAAATTTAATAGTTATGCTGAATTTACGGAAGAGGAATTTGAGAAAGAGTTTGAGAATATGAAAGATAATACACCTTGTGATACCAGCCTTATTGTTAAACCAAACAGCAACCTGGTGTTTGTTGTTCTGGAAGGATTCTCTTCAAGTATGATTGGCTCGCTGGACTCAATTTATCCTTCAACTCCTGAAATTGACCGTATAGCAAAAGATGGATTGTTGTTCACTAACTTTTACGGTAACAGCTATCGTACGGACAGAGGACTTACAAGCATTATGAGTGCAATGCCTGCCCTGCCTGCTGTATCGTGGATGAAATATCCTGCTAAGCTTTCGAAGCTTCCTTCATGGGTGAAATCATTTGAACAAGCCGGTTATGACACAGAACTGGTTTACGGTGGTGATATTGATTTCACGAATATGCGAATGTACTTCAACGCGCTCGGATTTAAATCAATCGCATCGCAGGAGCAGTTCCCGAAAAAGCTAAGACAAGCCAGCTGGGGTGTGCATGACGAATACACATTTGACTATTTGCTTGAAAGCATCAGAAAGGAAGATAAAAAGCCTTTTGTCAAAATGCTACTTACCTTAAGCAGTCATGAACCTTATGATGTTCCTTACAATAAGTCTGGAGATAAAGTTCTAAATGCCGTACAGTATACAGATAGTTGCATCGGGCAATTCATTGACAGTTTAAAACAGACTCCGCAATGGGAAAACACACTGGTTGTTTTTACTGCCGACCATGCTACAAGATATCCGGGTGATATGGCAAATTATGATCTGCAACGCTACCGTATTCCATTTTTATGGACGGGCGGAGCATTGCTCCTGAACGGAAGAGAGAGTTCTTTAGGATCACAAACAGATATTGCCAAAACTCTTTTATGTCAGTTTGGACTGGATGGTGGATCACAGTTCCCTTTGAGTAAAAACATCTTAGCCAAAGAGGCTCCAAAGTTCGGATTCTATATCTATAAAAACGGGTATGGTGTAATTAATGATTCAGGTGCTGTCGCTCACGATTTCGATCTTAAAGAGACTGTTATAAAGAAAGGGACAGACAATGATTCATTATTAAAACAGGGTAAAATTATTTTGCAATATCTGGAAGAGGAACTTCACAACAGATAGAGTAACTACTCAGGTATAAAGATTACTGAATATGCTAAAAAGCGTCCTGCCGGTTTCTCGGCAGGACGCTTTTTATATACCGGCTTAGTTATAAAACTCGCCTTTGATCATTACCCGATCAATCAGATCCGATGTATAGGCATAGGGGATAAACTCTAACGAAGGGACCGGCTTTGTCAAAATGATATTCGCCAGTTTTCCTTTTGCTATTGAGCCATGATCCAGACTGACACCCATAGCATACGCACTATTTATTGTAGCTGCATTAATAGCTTCATTAGGTGTCATCTTCATCTTTATACAAGCCAGAGAGAGTATAAATTTCATATTTCCCGAAGGTGATGACCCGGGATTATAGTCAGATGCCAGAGCCACAGGCAAACCTGAGTCTATCATTTTACGTGCCGGAGGATACTCCATTTCGAGAAAAAAAGCAGCTCCTGGCAGAAGCGTCGGCATGGTAATTGAATCCTGCAAAACATCAATTTCTTCATCTCCGGTAAACTCAAGATGATCCACAGAAAGAGCTCTGTTTTCAACACCTACCTGAATTCCGCCCGAACAAGCCAGTTCATTTGCATGAATCTTCGGATCAATATCATACTTTGCAGCAGCTTTAAGCATGCGGTCTGTTTCTTCAACCGTAAAGAATCCTTCGTCACAAAAGACATCAATAAAATCGGCCAGTCCCTCACGGGCTATTGCAGGAATCATCTCGTTAATGATCAAGTCGACATATTCAGACTGACGCCCTTTGTAGATCGCCGGAACGGCATGTGCACCTAAAAAGGTAGATTTGATTGTGACCGGAGTTGACTCCTTGATTCTGCGAATCACACGAAGCATTTTAAGTTCATCTTCCAGTGTTAATCCATATCCGCTTTTGATTTCAATTGCGCCTGTCCCGAAACGCACCATCTCGTCAATACGATTCATTGCCTGATGATAAAGCTCTTCTTCGGACGTGTGATGAAGCCTTTCAGCTGAGTTAAGAATTCCTCCTCCGCGTTTGGCTATCTCGACATAGGAAAGTCCCTTCAGTTTATCGACAAATTCCTGCTCGCGACTACCGGCATAAACAATATGTGTATGCGAATCGCAAAAACACGGAAGTACCATCTGGCCGGTTGCATCAACCATTAAATCATAATCAAAAGGACAGTTATCATCCATATGACCGAATGAATGAATCCGCTCATCCTCAATCAAAAGCCATGCATGATCAAGCGAATGAAGCAGGTCCATTCTTTCACCCCATAAGTAGGGATGTGGAAGATATTCCACACCCGCTATTTTTTTTATATTCTTTATTAATGTACGCATCTTTCCCACTCTTCTCTAAGAAACTGAACAGATGATTCAATATGTTTATACATCACCTCATCAGTTTCAATAAACGGAACTCTTTCTCTGTATCGGGCAACCAGCTCTTCAAGCACAGGCGACGTTTTCAAAGGTCTGCGGAACTGTAATGCCTGAGCAGCATTAAATAATTCAACAGCCAGTACCCGTTCTGTATTCTGAACGACTTTATAGAGTTTTGTTGCCGCATTGGCTCCCATACTTACATGATCCTCCTGTCCCTGAGAAGACTCTATCGAATCTACCGATGCCGGAGAACAAAGCTGTTTACTCTGGCTCACAATAGATGCCACGGTATACTGAGGAATCATAAAGCCGCTATTTAAGCCGGGTAATGCAACAAGGAATTTAGGTAGTCCGCGACATCCTTTTATCAACTGATAAGTGCGCTGTCCGGATATGCTTCCCAGCTCTGCCAGCGCAATAGCCAGAAAATCCATAGTGATTGCTAAAGGCTGTCCATGAAAATTACCAGCTGATATGATCAGATCCTTATCAGGAATAACAGTAGGATTGTCTGTAGCACTATTAATTTCGGTATCAAAAACAGATTTCACGTACCGTATTGCATCTTTCGATGCACCATGAACCTGAGGCATACAACGGAATGAATAAGGATCCTGAACGTGTTCTTTCTTACGTGATATCAATTCACTACCAGCAAGAATTTCAGAAACCGCCTCTGCTGTTTCGTGCTGCCCAAGATGAGGTCTCACTAAATGGACTTCTTTATTGAACGGTTCAATACGACCGTCAAACGCATCAAGAGACAAAGCCCCTATTTTGTCTGCCCACTCCGACAACTGATGGGATTTAATTAATGCCCAAACCCCATAGGCACTCATAAATTGTGTTCCGTTAAGCAAGGATAGGCCTTCTTTTGATTTTAGTTCTATCGGGGACCAGTGCAATACACGCATCAGCTCCTCTCCACTAATCCGCTTACCCTCGTACTCTACCTCTCCCATGCCTAAAAGAGGCAAAGACAAATGAGCAAGAGGGGACAAATCTCCGGATGCCCCCAATGAACCCTGTTGATAAATAACCGGCAGGATATTATGATTAAAGAAATAAACCAGTCTGTCAACAGTTATGAGCTGTACACCTGAAAAACCATATGATAAAGACTGTATTTTGAGTAACAATATAATTTTCACAATATCGCGTGGCACCTCATCACCCGTGCCACAGGCATGAGACATAACCAGATTGCGCTGAAGATCTGATAATTCATCTTCACTGACACTGATATTACATAAAGAACCGAACCCCGTTGTTATTCCATAAATTGGTTCCTTCTGGCTTTTCATTTTCTCATCCAGATAGTTTCGGCAACGTTCGATGCGTTTTACAGCCTCTTCGGACAGTTCTAACTTCTTTTTATTACAAATAATATCCCGAATTGATTCAATAGTCAGATGTTCGGGAGAGATATAATGGATATGATCATTTTTCATTTTCTTCAATTTTAAGGTTAAAATCATTTTGACAAATCGGCAAGCGTGTTCATAATCAGAACATCATCTGCTACATTTGGAACAGTAACTACTAAGTTAGGTGTTGCTTCCATTTGTCTTTTAATCGCAAACATAGCTCCCTCATTACGTGCCCAGCTTCTGCGTGCAATTCCGTTATTGACATCCCAGTGAAGCATCATTTCTATCCGGTTATCGGCTTCCTTACTTCCATCGATAAGCATGCCAAAGCCTCCGTTTATTACTTCGCCCCATCCTACTCCGCCTCCGTTGTGGATAGATACCCATGTCGCTCCGCGGAAAGAATCGCCGATCACATTCTGAACAGCCATATCAGCAGTATATGAAGACCCGTCATAGATATTTGAAGTTTCACGGTATGGAGAGTCAGTCCCCGAAACATCGTGATGATCGCGGCCAAGAACAACAGGAGCCGAGATTAAGCCTTTGCGGATAGCTTCGTTAAAGGCTTTAGCAATCTTAATACGACCTTCGGCATCGGCATAAAGAATACGTGCCTGCGAACCGACAACCAGTTTATTTTTCTGAACTTCTTTAATCCAGTGGATATTATCATCCAGCTGAGAGGCTATCTCAACGGGAGCTTCTACCCGAATCTCTTCGAGGACCTGAGCTGCTATTTTATCAGTTATTTCAAGATCTTTCGGATCACAAGAGGTACACACCCAGCGGAATGGACCAAAGCCATAATCAAAGAAGAAAGGTCCCATAATATCCTGCACATAGGACGGATAGCGGAATTTACCCGGTACATTTCCGTAGACTTCCGCATCAGCTCTTGATGCTTCTAATAAAAATGCATTTCCATAATCAAAGAAATACATTCCTTTAGCAGACAATTTATTAATTGCTTTAACCTGTCTGCGCAAAGATTCCCAGACCCTTTCCTTAAACAGATCAGGAGCTTCAGCCATCATTTGATTTGCTTCTTCATAAGTAAGACCTACGGGATAGTATCCTCCCGCCCATGGATTATGAAGAGATGTCTGATCCGATCCGATATCAACCCGGATGTCACGTTCAGCCATAGCCTCCCACAGATCTACGATGTTACCCTGAAAAGCAAGTGAAACAGCCTCTTTCTTCTCTACAGCCTCTTTAGCACGAGCCAATACAGAATCGATATCGTAATATACTTCGTCAACCCAACCTTGTTCATGACGGGTCTGAACCGCTTTCGGATTTATTTCAGCCACAATACTAACTACTCCGGATATAACAGCAGCTTTGGGTTGTGCTCCCGACATTCCTCCTAATCCGGATGATATAAACAGTTTTCCGCCGAGATCTTTCTCTCCGGCTTTCAAATGCATACGCCCTGCATTTAATATGGTTATAGTAGTGCCATGAACAATGCCCTGTGGTCCAATATACATAAAAGAACCAGCTGTCATTTGTCCGTACTGGGAAACACCTAATGCATTGAATCGTTCCCAGTCATCCGGTTTGGAATAATTCGGAATCACCATTCCATTAGTTACTACAACACGCGGAGCCTCAGGGTGAGACGGAAAGAGTCCGAGCGGATGCCCTGAATAAAGGACCAAAGTCTGTCTGTCAGACATCTGAGACAGATATTTCATTGTCAGGCGATATTGAGCCCAGTTTTGAAACACTGCACCATTCCCGCCATAGGTTATCAGCTCATGAGGATGCTGAGCAACAGCCTTATCCAGATTGTTCTGAATCATCATAATAATGGCTGCAGCCTGAAGAGACTTATAGGGATAGTCGCTGATTGGTCTCGCTTTTATCACATCTTTCGGTCTGAGACGTTGCATATAGATGCGACCATATTTATCTAATTCTCCGGCAAACTCTTTCGCCAGAAGAGCATGGTGTTTTTCAGGAAAATAGCGAAGTGCATTTTTTATTGCCAATACTTTTTCATCAGGTGAAAGTATATCTTTACGCTTTGGCGCATGATTTATTGACGGATCAAATCCCGGATGCTCCGGTAGAATATCGGGAATACCCGCAGTTATTTCCTGTTCAAAAGTTGTTTGATTCATGGTTCTGTTATTTGTGTGTTATCCAATTGATTTCATTACCCGGTCCATCAGGACTTTTTCTTTTTGATCAGCTTCAAATGCCAGTGCATTACTCTCATTTATTAAAGCTTCAGCAATCTCTCTGTCTTTTAACCCGGCAGCATTAATACGCACATTCAGGTGGGCACCAAGAACAGCTGCACGGATAGCAAGAGCACCAACACCGGCATCAGAGACAGAATTCGGATTTCCGTTTTCAACCATTGCTGACAAAAGGTCAAATACTTTTACAGACGTCTTCATTGTACGCAAAGGTACCTGAGTTGCATAGAGCGTTACCATTTCTAAAGCCTCAGCCCGTTTAGCCTTCTCCTCTTCCGTTTTCTTCGGCAAAGACAAAGCATCCATAATCTTATTAAATGCATTCGTATCTTCGTCTACTAAATGCATTAATTCATTCAACTGTTTCTGTCCCTCTTCTGCCTGTGCAGAGAAGTAACTCCATTTATCATCCCACCCTGCTTTATGAGCTGAGAGATTTGCAACCATTGTTCCAAGAGCTGCACCCAGAGCTCCCATATAAGCTGATATTGATCCTCCTCCCGGAGCAGGAGACTCACTTGCCGTTTCTTCTGCAAATTCCTCACAGGTCATATCAACCAGGCGCTTCGGACGATCAACATCAAGCAGATATTCAATAACCTTTTCCTGAGGATTGAATGGCTTCAGATCATCCAGTCCCATAGATTTAACAGCTATTTTAATAATCTCCTGTTCTGAGATACCACATGAGCGCTGTTGCTTCGCAAGAAAATATTTGCCTGCATCAATCAAAGTACGTTTTGGAACCAGTCCTACGATTTCTGTACCGGTAACACGAATACCCCTTTCAGCCGCTTTCTTACATACTTCATCAAAAGCAATATGCAGCGGAGTAACAGAGATATTAGTAAGATTCATTGATACCTGTGCTATTTTATATTCATCGATAAACCATCCGATTGCTTTACACGCTTTCAACGATCCCGGTATAGTCACAGGATTTCCCTGTTCATCTTTAACTATCTTTCCAGTAACGGAATTACCCTCCCGTTTCGGACGTCCTTTTTCGCGGACATCAAAAGCGATAGCGTTGGCTCTGCGTGTGGAAGTTGTATTTAAGTTATAGTTGACAGCGATCAAAAAATCACGAGCCCCAACAGCAGTGGCACCTGTCCGTGCAATATGCTCATCGTAGGGAGCCTTGCCAAAATCCGGAGCATCATTATCCGAATTCACTCTTTTGGATAAAGCTTCATATTCGCCCTGACGACAAACAGCCAGGTTCTTTCTTTCCGGTTTAAGTGCTGCCGACTCATATGCGTATACAGGTATTTTTAATTCGTCTGCAATACGCTCTCCCAGTTTCCGTGCCAGTTCTGCACACTCTTCCAGAGATATTCCGGAAATAGGAATAAGCGGGAGGACATCTGTAGCACCCATACGCGGATGAGCACCTTTATGACTTCTCATATCAATAAGCTCCGCTGCTTTCTTCACACCCAGAAAGGCTGCTTGCAGCACTGCGTCAGGCTCGCCTACAAACGTAACAACAGTACGGTTTGTAGCAGCCCCCGGATCAACATCTAACAAACGGATACCCTCAACAGATTCAATCTGATCAGTTATGGATTTAATAACAGAAAGGTTGCGTCCTTCACTAAAATTAGGGACACATTCGATAAGCTTTTTCATTGATTCACAGTTTATTTAAGGATAGCAATCAGACTCTTTTATCTTCTCAAAATTCAATAAACGAACCCGATTTACTTTCGTAAGGTTAATACCATATCTGGGCCTAAAATAAAAAAATGTTTCCTATTAACGAGCACATTAATAAGAAACATTTTCAAATATCTTTAATCAGTCAAATCGGCAAAATCTCCTTTTGTCACACGAATTATATCATTCGCATCAATTTTTAGCTGTAGCCCTCTGACACCTGCACTTATATATATAAAAGGATAATCTTTTGCAGTAAAATGTAAATACACGGGAAATTGCTTTTTCATCCCTATGGGAGAACATCCACCCCGAATATACCCTGTAACATTTTGCAGATCTTTCATCGGAATCATCTCTGCACTTTTGTTTCCTGATACTTTTGCGACTTTTTTTAAATCCACTTCATGTCCTCCCGGAATTACACAAACGAGATAACCTGTCTTGTCGCCCTTCAATACCAAAGTTTTAAAGACCTGTGATAAATCCTGCCCTAATTGTTCAGCTACATGCTCTACAGCCAGATCAGACTCATCAACCTCATACGGAACTAAATCGTATTTTATTTTATCCCTGTCAAGAAGCCGGGCAGCATTGGTTTTCTGAATTTTCATAATCAAACGAAATTGAATCTATATATAAACTACCTTCTTGTTCGTATTCTAAGAATATGAATTGTAACACCTAAAGCAATAGCTAATAATAGCAGGTCAATCCATATATTATCAACAAACCAGATGATATTAATTATCATTGTCGACCAAAGTAATGACAGTATCACTACCTTTTTTCGTAAAGCAATTGATTTATGTATTTTATAATCTTCAATTACCGGGCCTGTGTATTTATTAGCTAATAACCGGTCATACCATTTTTGAGAACTATGCATATACAGGAAAGCTGTCAATAATAAAAAAGGCGTTGTAGGCAAAATTGGAAGAGCCATGCCTATAATTCCTAATACTAATGATAATGTTCCTAAACTAAGAAAGAGTATTTGTCTGATTTTTGTATGCATAATAAATATCTTATATAAAACGATATTAAGAACAATAATAAGAATAAACAACACAAAAATGGTCGTTAAGCCCTCAGAATGTCACTTAAAATCAGTCACTCCAGAAGGACAAAACACAAATAAATAACTATATATCAAAAACTTAAACAACATTACACATGTCATTAAATAAACATAGATAATCATACTTTAAAATATACATTTGCAATGTAATAAATAAGCAAAAAATTTCGATGCAAACAAATTAAAGCTGATTTTATTACTATACAACAATACAATTGATCTGAAAAGTTGGATTTATAATTTTTGATTTATCAAACTGGTAATTCAGAATAGACAATTGAATTTATTGTTGATTTTGACTGTTATTTTTTTCCATGAAAAATTTATCTCGTTTATCTATGCTAAAAGGATTTTTATCCTATATTAATCTAAGCCAAAGACTTAAAGAAAGGGTGTCGTTTGAGACCCCCTTTCTGTGTTTTAAAAAGATCGTATAAAATCGTCAAGGGACTTTTCTTGTATTTTAAGTTTCTCCCTCATTCGTCCTTTTTTCTTTGATATACTATTTTTTTCAACATGATAAACCGAAGCTAACAAATCTAATGATAACTCCATCTTTATCAGACAAAGGAAATGAATATCATCCTCAGTCAAATATGCGAACTGATTCTTTAGCCTATCTGTAAAGTTCTCAAAACACGCATTTGTATTATTCTTTATAACATCCCAGTCTTTAGCTCCCAAAAAGATAAAACCTTTTTTATCCTTCTTAGCAGAAAGAATCGGAATTGAAATCAGATTTAATCGCTTATAATATTCTGCCTTAATGAGCATATCCTTTGCCAAAAGAGCTTCTTTCTCAGTCTTTTCTTTCAACAAATCATTCTCAGCTTCTTTTCGGGATAGATCTGCAGCCAGTGTTTTTAAGCGTTCTGTCTCTTTTTCAGCTTGTTCACGTAATAATTCATTCTCAATATTACGTTTTTCCAGTTCTATCTGAATTAGTTTATTCTTCTCTTCCTCAACTGACATCTGAAGACGAGACTGACGCGTTCTATAAATAACAAGAAAAACAAGAAGGATTAAGGAGGTTATCAGAAATCCAACAGATATTGTTGCTAACGTTGTTTTCGACTGATAAAATTCAATCTTATTTTCTACATAAGCTCTTCTTTGTTTCTTATATGCCTGAATGGAGCTTAGACGAATAAATGACCCATCAGCCCAGTCTCTCCTTATCGAGTCCTGAAGATCAATTAACCTGTCAACATAATAAAAGGCTTTATCTTTTTGATTCCGTTCTTTATAGAGATTATATAATCCTTTATAAGCGACAATCCGATCGTTATTTATGGGACTTTCTACTGCCTTTTCAAAACATTTAATAGCTTCTTGCTGTTTTCCAAACAAACAAAGAAGCTCTCCTTTAACCCGAAAATAAGAAAGTTGCTTAATAGCATCTTTATTGGTTATCAGTGCTGAATCAATATAAGAAATGGCTACAGACAGCTGGGTTTCATATTCTTTCAAGTTTGAAATTTTCCTCACGAAATCAGGTAATCCATTCGGATCAGAATCAGGAAGAGAATATATCATTCTCAAAACCCGGACGATAATATCATCGGAAAAAGTAGCAGAAGAAGAGTAGCAACGTGAAAGATCAATTTTTGATTTATTTATAGCAGTAGAATCACCATATAAGAGTGCAAACTTATACGCTTTTTCTCTAACTTCTAACTCTTGTTTGAAGAGTTTATTCTTATGGAAGATATCAGATAATGTTTTATAAATCTCGAATTTGCTTTTATTATCAAGATCTTGCGACATATAGTCTGTTGCATACATCAAACTACTTGCAGCTTCAAGTATATCACCTTCGTTTAGCAGAAACTTACCTCTCAGATAGTAGCATCGTGATATTTTAGTAGAATCATCTGATCCCAGAAATGTAAATATAGCAGCACTTAGCAATGAATCATTGACAGACATATCCCCTAGGTCCATCTGCGCCTGACTTTTTATAATTGTATGATAAGCGAGTTCTTTATCTCTAAAACGTTTAACATTCAGCAAATTTAACTCTGCTAAAGCTCGTTCCGGATCATTTACCGCAATTGAATCTATTGCAGTCAAGCGTTCATTTACCCGGGAACCTTTAACTCTTAAAAGTATAAGCGACACACCCCCCACCAAAAAGGCAAATAAGAAGATGAAGCTAATTTTTTTTTTCATATTCCTTTTCAACAGATCTTTTTGTATAATAAAAAACAGATTTGTGAAGATAGTAAATAATTTTCACTTATCACAAATCTGTTTTTTCGCATTATCTATTATTCAAAAATCAATCCTTCAGCGAACCGGAATCCACGTAAAAACTCTTCGATCCCCATTCTTTTTTTACCTGCTATCTGAAGAGATGTAACTGTAAGATACCCTCCCGGCACAGCTACTTTAAAAGTCGATTTCCCATCACTTATAAGCGAACCTGGAGTAAAATCATGACTCGCATATTCTTTTACCGTTTCGTAAACTTTTACCATTGTTCTCTTACCGTCATTATCAATCATTTCTGTCCAGGCAGCTGGATATGGAGCCAAACCTCTTATAAAATTATAAATTTCATCTACAGAGTTATTCCAGTCTATACGACAAGTTTCCTTAAAAATCTTTGGAGCCGGGCGTAAAAACTGCGCATCTGCCATCTCGGTCTGAGGTATAGCTGTCAAATCGCCTGAAAGAAGCTGATCAACGGTTTCCGTAACAAGGCGAGCTCCTAAATACATTAACTTATCATGAACAATACCTGCATTATCCGTTTCTTCTATTGAGACCTTCTCTTGTCTTATCACATTTCCAGTATCTATTTCATGCTGAAGAAAGAAGGTAGTGATTCCGGTCTCTTTATCTCCGTTTATTACTGCCCAATTTATTGGAGCTGCGCCACGATACTGAGGCAATAGTGATGCGTGCAGATTGAATGTTCCGTATTTTGGCATATTCCATACAACTTCCGGCAACATCCTGAACGCAACAACAATCTGAAGATCTGCATTCCATTCTTTTAATGCCTGAATAAAATCTTCATTCTTCAATTTTTCGGGTTGTAAAAGAGGCAGTCCAACTTCTAAAGCATATTGTTTTACTGCTGAAAACTGCAGTTTCATTCCTCGTCCGGCAGGTTTGTCCGGCATTGTAACAACACCAACAACATTGTATCCACCTTCCACAAGGGCTTTCAGACTTTCTACTGCAAAATCCGGTGTCCCCATATATACGATCCGCAAATCTTGTTTTTCCATCATCTCATAATTAATCTTCTGAATACTCCATTAATACCTCTCTGTAAGCAGTAAAAATTTTGGATTTAGATACAAATCCCACGTACTTACCTTTATCCACTACAGGCAAATTCCACAATCCCTGTTCATCAAATGCTTTCATAACTTTATCCATTGTATCGGATACATCAAGCACCTCCGGATATGTTATCATCAGCTTACCTACCTGAAAGCGATTGTATAATTCGGGACGAAACATAATATTACGTATATCATCCATCATCACTGCCCCCAAAAGAACGTTGTTATCATCAACAACAGGAAAAATATTTCGTTTTGCCTGTGCAATAACTTTTACAAGATCGCCAAGATACATTTCCGGAGTAACTACAGGCAAATCAGTTTCAATAACACTTTCTGTATTTAATAGCGTTAATACTGCTTTATCTTTATGGTGCGTAACCAATTCTCCTTTCTGCGCAAGACGTATTGCATAGATATTATTCGGTTCGAATATTTTAATAGTAGCATATGCACTTATTGAAACCACCATAAGAGGAAGAAACAAGCTGTACCCACCTGTAAGTTCAGCAATCAGGAAGATACCAGTCAAAGGTGCATGCATTACACCCGACATAATACCTGCCATACCCATCAATGCAAAATTCTTCTCTGATGCTGAAATCTCAGGAAAGAAATAATTTAATATCGTGGAATAAACATATCCGGTCAAACAACCTAAAAATAAGCTTGGTGCAAAAATACCACCACAGCCTCCTCCTCCGTTCGTTGCCGTACTTGCAAAAACTTTAAACATGGTAATTGCAAAAACAAACAAGGTAAACATCCAGAAGCTGTTCTGTGCCTGATAGAACGGACTTCCGTCAAGAAGCTTTATCGGATCGCCGTTTATTATAGCATCTATTGATTCATATCCTTCACCGAAAAGAGGTGGAAATAAAAAGATTAATATACTCAGAATAACACCACCTAATGCCAGCTTTTTATACGGATTCTTGAGCTTATTAAAAACACCTTCTAACCAGCTCATCGATTTCGTAAAATACAAAGACATCAGACCGCAAACGATGCCTAATAACAGAACATAAGGGATGCGTTCGATTACAAAAGGTTCAGTATAATTAAATGCAAAAGTTGCTTGTGACCCGTATATAATATAGGATACAGTTGCTGCTGTTACCGAAGATATAAGTAAAGGTAAAACAGAAGTCATGGTAAGATCAATCATCAAGACTTCAAGGACGAATACCAGACCAGCAATAGGAGCTTTAAATACTCCTGCTACAGCACCTGCGGCTCCGCAACCAATAAGTAGTAATAAGCGACGTGGTCCTAAACGGAAAAAGTTCCCAATATTAGAGCCGATTGCAGCCCCGGTATATACAATCGGAGATTCAGCTCCAACCGAACCACCAAATCCGATTGTTATAGCACTTGCTACAACAGATGAGTATGTATTATGAAATTTTATGCGGTTATTTCCCCGGGCAATGGCATATAATATCCTTGTAACACCATGTGATACATTATCCCGAATTATATAACGGATAAAAAGACCGGTAAGAAATATTCCGACAATCGGATAAATTAAATAAGGGTAGTTAGCTCCTTCTACTGAAAAATGCTCTGTAAGAATTCTCTGAATAAAGTGAATAATCGATTTTAAAACGACTCCGGCAAACGCGCATAACAAGCCTATAACAAAACTAATAATAAGCAAAAACTGCTTTTCACTGATATTTCTTTGTCGCCAAAGAAGCATCTTCAAATACCATGAACTATTCTTTATCATAAAACAATGTTTAAAAAGAGCTGATTTAAAATCTATCAGTTCTAAAGACCTTTACCAAGGAATACCGTTCGAACGGTATATATCAATATTTTAAAGTCAACCAGTAACGAATTATTTTCGATATATAAAAGATCATATCGCAGACGAGCAATCATTTCATCTACATTGGAAGCATATCCGAACTTCACCATTCCCCATGAAGTGATACCTGGTTTCACTTTATGCAAAAGGTAATAATACGGTGCTTTCTTTACAATTTGCTGAATAAAATAGCGCCTTTCGGGACGTGGTCCTACTAAAGACATGTCGCCACGAATAACATTCCAGAATTGTGGTAGTTCGTCCAATCGATACTTACGCAAAAACTTCCCGAATGCCGTTATTCTATTATCATCCATACTTGACAGCATTGGATCGCCATTACTCTCAGCATCAGTCCTCATCGATCTAAACTTATAGATATGAAATGGTTTCCCAAAAAGACCGATACGCTCCTGCTTATAAAAAACAGGACCATCCGAATCTACCTTTATTTTCAATGCAATAAATAACATCAAAGGTGAAAGTAAGATCAGGGCTAAAAGCGATAATATAAAATCAAGAGACTGTTTGATATTTAACTCACAAGCTGAAACCCTGGAAGAAGTCATGTCAACCATAGGTAAAGCGTATATGGTATTCATGCGCACGCTTCCCAGTAAAATATCATTGTCATTTGCAATAACCTTAAGAGGTATTCCAAACTTATAAAGCGGATATATTTTTTTCAACAAAAGTGAAGAACGATTTTCGTCTAAGGCAACCAATATCTCCTCAATTTTCTCTTTTTGAATTATCGTTTCGATATCTGACTCAGAACCAAGAATAAGGCCATCCGGCACGGATATTTTTTCATCTTTAGCTGATATCACACCTAAAACATCAAACCCTAATGAATATCGCATTTCGTCAAGAGCCTTAACTGTTTTGTGAGCTGTTTTGCCGCTTCCGATAATTAGAGTACGAAATCCAATCTTTCTGTTGTGAATTTTACGTGTAGCATCTCTTGTTATTAAAAAGCGCATAAAATACACTAAAACAAAAGACACAACAAACAAAATCAGAAAAAGTAAATAGTAAACAACCGGCTCTGAAGTAACATCATTTACAACAGCAACAAAGAACAATAATAATACTCCAATGAAAACAGACTTGAATGTGATTATAATTTCCTCGAGTCGTGATTTCAAAAAAGGTTGATTATAGTAACCCGAATAATAAAACAATAAAACCCAGAAAAGAGGAACAATCAATAAGCCGCTTCTCACTCTTGGAGAAAAAAGATATGAGGAAAAGGAGCTGAAAGTGGATGCAAGATCCAATATATGGAATCGTGCAATATTAAATATCAGCCAGGCCAGGAAACACATAAATGCATCTCCAAGCAAATATTTCAATATCTGTTTCCCCTGTTTCAATGTTTATTGTTTAGATTATGGCTTATTCTCTTATCACTTTTACTTCGCAACTTCGTCCTAATTTAATGATACCTGAAGGCTTTGCTTTAGTCTTATCATCCTGACGATAATTCACTATATAATCAACTGATTTTTTTATTTCATCTGATACTTCATCAAAGTTTGCTGGAGCTATTTCTCCACTGATATTAGCTGAAGTAGAAACAATCGCTTTCTTAAATCTCTCACAAAGCTTTGAAGAAAAAGCTTCTTTAGTTATGCGAATACCAACACTGCCATCCTCAGCAAGGAGATTTTTAGCAAGATTACGAGCGCCATCATAGATTATTGTCAATGGCTTCTCTGAATATTCAATGAGATCATAAGCAATCTCAGGAACCTCATCGACGTAAAACTGAAGTTTCACATCCCGATCAATCAGAACAATAAGAGCTTTACTATCAACGCGTTTTTTAATTTCATACACACGTTTTACAGCATCTTCATTAGTTGCATCACATCCTATTCCCCAAATTGTATCCGTAGGGTAAAGGATCACACCTCCGGCCTGCATTACTTCGCATGCCTTTTTAATTTCTTCGTTCATGATTTCTGATAAGTTATTGAATATTGCAACAAATATAATTTCAATTTTCCAAAAACAAATTACGAGCTACAAATTAGTTTATTTCTCAAATTAAAGAGACAAACAAATCTGCAGCTCGCAACAAAGGTATTACTTTATTTCAAATTCTTCTTTTAAGTCGATTTCTTGTTTTTCTGAATCGACAAATTTATATTGTAACAAAGCAAGGCTTTCATCCGGAATCACTTTGATTCCCATGCCATAGCTAAATCTCCACTTCCATTTCAAAGACATAAGTCCCTGATTTATATAGGAAGCGACGAACGGATGTACAAATAAAGTAAACTTCTTCACTTTCAATTTATTTACCAAATAGTCGATCTTACTCTCCAATTGGTCAGTCAATAAGATTGACGGTTGCATTTTCCCTTTACCAAAGCATACCGGACAATCTTCCAACGTGTTGATATCCATCGCCGGACGAACACGCTGTCTTGTTATTTGCATTAAACCAAACTTACTTAATTGCAAAATGTTATGTCTTGCACGATCGTGAGACATAGCTTCTTTCATTTTATCGTAAATTTGCTGACGGTGAGATTGTTCTTGCATATCAATAAAGTCAATCACAATAATCCCACCCATATCTCGCAGTCTTAACTGACGAGCAATTTCTTCGGCTGCAGCCAGATTTACCTCCAGCGCATTATCTTCTTGAGAATTGGTTGACTTTGATCTGTTACCACTGTTCACATCGATTACGTGTAAAGCTTCCGTGTGTT
This sequence comes from Bacteroidales bacterium, assembly GCA_051646645.1. Classification (GTDB taxonomy): domain Bacteria; phylum Bacteroidota; class Bacteroidia; order Bacteroidales; family UBA7332; genus UBA7332. The sequence goes on from JBOFDD010000324.1 coordinate 19,814, forward strand.
CAATAATCAGATAAGCACCACGTTTGAATGTGACTGCCTTACCAAATAAGGACTTGATTTGCTTGGTGATCCCAAAGTTATCAAAAATAGGAACATTTCCTTTGTAGTGCTTCACGATTTCAGCCTTCTCAGGCGCAATCATTGATACATACTCTTTGACTTGTTTATATACTGTCTCGTCATTTACGTAAATACTTTCGAAGGAAGGATTAAAAATATCACGTAAAATAGCCACAGTACGACCCGTTTCTTCAAAAACGAGGGATGGAACTTTTGCTTTCTGAAGAGTAGCCATTGATTCCTCAAATCGGCGGATAAGCAACTTAAGTTCCATATCCAGCTCTGCTACTTTTTTGCCTTCAGCAACTGTTCTTACTATAACACCAAAATTTTTCGGTTTAATGCTTTGTATCAACTGTTTTAAACGAGCTCTTTCTTCGCTCGATTTAATTTTTTGTGATACAGAAACTTTATCGGAGAATGGCATCAAAACAAGAAAACGGCCTGCAAATGAAATTTCCGCTGTCAGTCGGGGACCTTTAGTCGAAATTGGCTCTTTTGTGATTTGAACCAACACCTCTTGTCCTTGTTTCAAAACATCTGGCAATGTGCCTTCTTTAGGGATATCCGGCATTAATTGAAACTTAGGCAGAGAAGGTAAATTCTTTCTGTCCGAAATAACTTGTCTGATAAATTTGTTTGTAGAATTGAACTGAGAGCCCAAATCCAGATAGTGAAGAAAAGCATCTTTATCGTATCCGACGTCAACAAATGCCGCATTTAAGCCAGGCATCATTTTCTTTACTCTTCCAAGATAGATATCACCTACCGAAAATGAAACATTTCGAGATTCTTTCTGAAGCTCTACTACATTTTTATCTTCGAGTATGGCGATTGATATCTCTTTCGAGGATACGTCAATAACGAGTTCGCTTACCACTTTTTAAAATAGTTTGAATGTTATAAATACACAAAGAACAAACTTAATAAAGTCATTAAGTTTGTTCTTTATTACTTTTTCGAATGACTTTTTGAAGTCACAGACTTTTATTTTTTCTTTTTATGTCTGTTTTTTCTTAGTCTTTTTTTGCGCTTGTGCGTAGACATTTTATGTCTTTTTCTTTTTTTTCCGCTTGGCATTGTTGTAATTTTTTTTAGTTAAACTTTATAGTAAATTATTCTTCCATTCCTGAGATTTCATTCATAAAAGTCTTTGCAGGCTTAAATGAAGGAATATTGTGTTCAGGAATAATAATTGTCGTATTTTTAGAGATATTACGAGCTGTTTTCTGTGCTCTTTTCTTAATTACGAAGCTACCAAAACCTCTAAGATAAACGTTCTCTCCGTTAGACATAGAGTCTTTAACAACACTCATAAAAGCTTCAACTGTTGTCAAAACAGTCGCTTTATCAATCCCTGTACTTTTTGCAATCTCGTTAACAATATCTGCTTTAGTCATAATTATATGAATTATTTTCTGTTCTCTTAATTAGCTTACTCAAAACGGATTGCAAATATATACCATTTTAGTTTTAGAAAAAAGAACTCACTAATTTTTTTCTGTGCCAAAAAAACGTCACTTACCTCTTTTTTAACTTTTGAAAGATAACAACTATTAAAAAGACTGTATTTTTAAGCTATCGTAACTGTATTTAATAACAACCTATAACCTGAGGTTTCGGTGCATTCAGTCTTTTTTCCACAGAAGTGAGATATTCAGAGATATAATTATCCTCACCAATCTTCATATTATCAGATAAACTCTCCGCAATTTTCAACCAATAATAGGTTTGAGAGAGCATATCCATTCTTTCAAAATGGTGAGCGAGATTTAATGCCGAATACAATTTACTTGTAGTATTCTGACTATTTTCAAAGGTATAGGACCAAATAATTGAGGCCTCATCCCACTTATTCTTTTTTACATATCTGACGGCATCCTTCATATTCATATTTGAATTATAAAAAACACACCGTTCATGTGTAATTCCATAAGGAAAAAAACTTCTCATTATCTGATCCGTCATTTTTCCTATTTCATTTTTGCGCATTACATCATCAAAAGCCAGTGAATTCACTCCATTAGTAAAAGAAGCATTCAGAGCCTCCCAGCTTGTCCCTGTTTTCGAACTTACATTAGCCAGATTAACATCATGCTTCATATCATGCATGTGAATATCGGCACAATAAGAGAGCGCATAATTAAAATATAATGCTGTTGTATCTTTAAGCTTAGAAACGACTAAATCGCCAGACACAGCTCCTTTATCAAGAACAAGAGCAAAATCAGCATGATGCTTACGATAAAGAGAGTCTACAATCACAGAATCTAAAGGCCGGACTTCAAGATAATCTGAATCCGATCTCATAGTACGTTCTTCCAGAAACGTTATTACACCCATTTTACGGAAGCTCTTGCTTAACTCCGCCAGAAACTCGTTGTTAAAAGTATCTGTTCGTTGCAAAAGAGTCCCTCCTTTATCATGAAAGACATACTTATGACCATCCCGCTGTCTCTGATAACCTGTATTATTTATAATCAGAAGCGTATCAACATCAGGCGATAAGAATACTTTCGGTGCATAGATTACATCATGATTAACCACGTAAGGCAGACATGAAGAAAAAAGCAACAGTAAACATATCAAAGACGAATATACTTTCATATTTACAAATGATTTAACAATACAAAGATAATTAAATCAACGAAAGCACAGCGATAAATCACTTTTTATCTTATTTATAACAAAATAGCACTCTTTTATGTTGAATGAAATATGTTATCTTTGCTTTAAACATTTCTAAAATTAATAACAATGAAGACTAAACCGATATTATTTTCTGCAGGAATAATCCTTATGCTCCTTTGCATACTAAGCTATATATCAGCTCCGTCAACAGCAACATTCGAATTAAGCTCTTTAAATCCGGCATCAATACTTGCAGGAATATCCTTTCTATTCTCTTTCGGATTTGGATTTCCAGTATATATTTCAATCGGAATCGTCCTTTTATTACTTATCGCAGCGATTCTGCTGCTTGCAAAGCTGATTCAAAAAATACAATCTAAAAACTAAAATCGAGCGATGATAAAAATAGTTTTAATATTACTCACAGGAATAATTACGGGATATATCCTCCGAAAAAAAGACCTGACTTTCGTCCATAAAAGCATAACTCTTTTTATCTGGGGACTACTATTCTTTCTCGGAGTATCGGTTGGCATAAACGAAACGCTTTTAAGCAACCTGCCAACTTTAGGAATTGATGCATTGGTCATCACAGCAGGTGGGTTAGCCGGCAGCTTGCTAATGGCCTGGTTGATCTATTGGCGCTTCTTCTCAGAAAACAAACCTGAGGGCAAATAAATCGAGTAGGTAGGGGGATTCCCTCTCACACCACCGTGCATGCTCTCGCACACGGCGGTTTCTTTTAACTGTTTAACCTTGCGCGATTTAATGTGAGATTATACAACCCTTCCTCTTCAAACCATTTATTATTAAGAGCTTGATGAGACTGAGGGCATC
>JBOFDD010000325.1:0-2953 GCA_051646645.1 Bacteroidales bacterium
TATCTGAAGATAGAATCAAAATCATTCAGGATCATTTAAATGACCGACCAAGGAAAAGATTAGGCTATTTATCACCTAATGAAAAATATCAAGAATTTATTAATCAACAACTTGCATTAGTGAGTTGAATTCAGCATTAAATAAGTATTCAGACAATACTATTGTTTCTGCCACCATTGTTTATCCTGTAAAGGAATGACTTTAGGTGCATTAGAGTTGTAGTCGGATGAGGTTTTAGGGATAAGAAGTCTTCTTGGAAATTGTCCCGGAGCAAGAGTTGTCCCTATACAAGGTGTTAGTTGTCCCCATACATATCCTTCATCCCCAGGGAATGAGGTTCCTAATACTGGCATTCCTGTACGATTAATATCGAACCATGCATCCCATGCCTGACATCTTGTTGCTGCCATCCATTTCTGAGTAAGAATGCTTGTGAGCATTGTTGTCTGATTGGTTGCGTTAAATGCATAAGCACCACCAGATGTAATAAATGATGATCCATCTTTACCCCATCTTGAGAAGGCTAGCTTCACGCCATTTTCATAATTAGTTTTAGCATCTGCTGTATTGTTAAGTCTTGCATAAGCTTCTGCTTTAAGAAATGCTACTTCAGCGGCTGACATGAAATAAACAGCATCAGTAGGAGCAAGGTTAACAATTGATACCTGGTTTGTTTTCAGATTAGTCGGTTTGTCTCCGTACTTTAAGCCTGTTGTGCCAGTACCATCTTCATTCGGATTAAAGAAATCTGACAAGCGAGGATCTTTAGTAAATTTCATGTATTCACTTAATGTGACACAAGCTCGCAGGTTATTCCGGGTATTTAATTTACGTCTGTCATTCTCGTATAATGGATTTGATTTGTTTTCAAGATCCATAAACTTATCCATTTTTGCATCGACAGTTAATAAATCATTTTCTGTCAGAAGTGATTGAATAGCAGCTTTGTTTGTGTCAAAATCTCTCATAAGGATTTTTAGTTTCAAACTCTTAGCGAAAGCTACCCATTTTTTCATGTCAGTCCCTGTGTTTGTTCCGAATACAAAATCCTGTTTATTCAAAGCTGGTAGTCCTTCATCTTCAAGTTGACCGGCTTTCGCAATTACCTCATCCAGCATTTTTATAATTCCCGGATATACAACTGTCTTGCTATCATCATACTTAGGATTAAAAATTCCTTCTTCTGCTTTAAGAGCTTCCGTGAACGGAATAGTTCCATAGCTGTCTACTAATAAGTGATAGTTAAATGCAGTCATTACTTTTGCTACGGCCCAATAGTTCCATGCTCCTTTTTTCTCTGAAATCTTTATTACAAGATCAAGGTCAGGAAGAGCTACCGCGTAAGGTGTAGTCCACATGCGACTTTCCGTAGCGTTAGTGATATTGTATTGATAAATTGTATTATACTGATTTGATGTTTGTCCCTGAGTGTAATGCTGAGCCCAAAGTGAGCCAAATAGTTCATATTGAGCACCCACAATAGCAGCCGTACCAGCTATACCTGAAGGAAGAAGTGTTGCTTCACTTACATCAGAAGGATAGTTGGGGTTTTTATTAACATCGAGGTAGTCGCTGCAAGAACCAACACTCAATAAAGAGCTAAGAATAACTCCTGTGAATAATATTTTTTTTGTTTTCATAATTGTCTAATCTTTTCGTTTCTTAGAATGTTACTTTTAGACCACCTCCGAAAGTACGGGTTGTTGGTGCAGTTGCAAATTCACCTAATTCAGAGTTGATGTCGTTGCCATAGTTAGTGGATTCAGGATCAACGAAATTGTTTCTTTTAGCTGTCCACATAAATAGATTGCGGCCGATTAAGCTAACTTGTACAGCGCTAAACGGTGTTTTAGCTAAAATACGCTTAGGGAAATTATATGAAATAGTCAATTCACGTAATTTGAAGTAGTCTTTAGGTAACACCCATTGATTAAACATAGCTGTGTTTTGTCCATTATTCCAATAGTTGTATACGTTCGAGTTTGTGATTGGAATATCATTTTCTACGTATTTGCCATTGATGAGCTTTACTGAGTTTGGAATTACAAATGATTGTCTGTTATTGAAGGCAGTCATTGTTGAGTTACCTGTAAAGGTCAGCAACTGTGATGTGTATGAGTAGAAATATCCACCTTTTCTCCAGTCAAATACAGCTCCGACAGAGAAATCTTTCCATGTGAATTTTGTATTGAATCCCATTAAGAAGTCAGGTGTTGAACTACCAATAATATCTTTAGCTGAAGCATCTATTTGAGGACGTCCGGCACTGTTTACGATAATTTTACCATCTTCAGTTCTTGCTATTTTAGGAACTTTGAAAATACCTAATGGTTCGCCAACTTTAGCGACAAAGTCAACAGAATAGGCGCCTGTTAATACGTATTCCTGGACGTTATCCCATAGTTTTTCAACTTTACTCCAGTTTTTAGAAAATGTGAATCCAAGGTCCCATTCAAAATCTTTTGTTCTTACCGGAACGACATTCGCTGTTAACTCGATACCTTTATTGTTAATTTTACCAACATTTCGAGTCATACTTGTGAAACGTGTTTCCGGAGCAAGAGCTGCTGAAATAATCTGATCTTTAGTGTCCTTATCGTAATATGCAGCATCAATATTTAATCTGTTTTGCAAGAAATGGGCAGTTACACCAATTTCCCATTCTGTTGTGATTTCAGGCTTCAGATTTGTATTTGGCAGACGGTTGAATTCTGTCATACCCATAACACCATCTATAGGTAAGAATACATTTCCAAACCCTAACCCAACCTGAGTAGGGACAAAATAGCTGGATGTTCTGTAGACAGGAGCATCGTTACCAGTTTTACCCCATGCACCGCGACCTTTCAGGAATGTTAACCAGTCTGATTTAAGATCAGCAAACATATCTGTAAGTAATAAAGATGTATTTACACCTCCGTAGAAAAAGCTATTTTTCCCTTTTGGAAGCGTT
>JBOFDD010000326.1:0-1986 GCA_051646645.1 Bacteroidales bacterium
ATAAATATTTGCAAAAAGCGATAGTTATTGTAAAACTTAAAACAAAAAGGGAGATAAGATTTTTTGTTTATCGATTTTGTTCGTACTTTTGTGACCCGTAGTATAGAAAAAGAAGTACAAATTTTAAATCACATAGTTGTGGCTGATACAAAGTATATTTTCGTTACAGGCGGTGTTACCTCTTCTCTTGGAAAAGGTATTATTTCAGCATCCTTAGCAAAGTTATTACAAGCTAGAGGATATAGTGTTACAATCCAGAAATTTGACCCATATATCAATATCGATCCGGGAACATTAAATCCTTACGAGCATGGCGAATGTTATGTAACTGAGGACGGACACGAGGCAGATCTGGATCTTGGACACTACGAACGATTCATTAATATCCCGACATCTCGCGCCAACAACATCACTACTGGTCGTATCTATCAAAATGTTATTGAGAAAGAACGCCGTGGTGATTATTTAGGAAAAACCGTTCAGATTATTCCTCATATTACGGACGAGATTAAAAGAAACGTCAAGCTATTAGGAACAAAACATAAATACGATTTTGTTATTACCGAGATCGGAGGTACAGTCGGAGATATTGAATCACTTCCATATCTTGAGAGTGTAAGACAATTGCGTTGGGAGTTAGGCAAAAACTGCTTATGCATTCACCTTACTTACGTTCCCTATATTGCTGCGGCAAAAGAATTAAAAACAAAACCTACACAACACTCTGTAAAACAACTACAGGAAGTAGGTATTCAGCCTGACATTCTTGTTCTTCGTACCGAACATGAGCTGACACAGGATGTTCGCCGCAAAGTGGCATTATTCTGTAATGTTGAACCAACCTCAGTTATTCAGTCTATAGACGTTCCGTCAATTTACTACGTTCCGTTAAAAATGCAGGAACAAAAACTGGACGAGGTAGTTCTTCAAAAAACAGGAATGCCAATTCAGGAATCTCCAAGCCTGGGACCTTGGAAAACATTCTTAAACAGAATGACAAACGCCGAAAAAGTAGTTACAATCGGTTTGGTTGGTAAGTACGTAGAATTACCGGATGCTTACAAATCAATCAATGAATCACTATTTCAGGCAGCTACATACAATGACTACAAACTTAAACTTGTATTTATCCACTCTGAAAAGCTAAACGATGAAAACGTTCACGAGAAGCTTAAAGATATGGATGGATTGCTTATTGCTCCGGGATTCGGACAACGTGGTATTGAAGGCAAGTTTGTAGCATTAAAATACGGACGTGAAAACAACGTTCCTACTCTGGGTATCTGTCTTGGTATGCAGTGTATGGTTATCGAATATGCACGTAACGTACTTGACATGAAGGATGCAAACTCGACTGAGATGGATATCAAAACTCCATATAATGTTATCGACATTATGGAAGAGCAGAAAAATATCACTCACATGGGTGGAACAATGCGATTAGGAGCTTATGACTGTGATCTGATTGAAGGATCAAAAGCAGCAAAAGCTTACGGAAAAACTCAGATTTCAGAACGTCACCGTCACCGCTTTGAATTCAACAATGAATTTAAAGATGCTTTTGAAGCTGCCGGAATGAAATGCGTAGGTACAAATCCGGATACTAACCTGGTTGAAGTAGTTGAAATCCCTGAACTTAAATGGTTCATTGGTGTTCAATATCACCCTGAATACAACAGTACCGTATTAAATCCTAATCCATTATTTGTTGCATTTATCAAAGCAGCAATCGAAAATCAAAAATAAGATTGATCTAAAAAGGATACAAACTCATAAAATAAACAGCTGTAAGCATCTTTTAAGGAGCTTACAGCTTTTAATAAATTGATTAAATGGATAAAAACACGATTATTGGACTTTTACTCATCGGAGCCATCCTGATCGGATTCAACTGGCTTAACCGCCCTACACCCGAACAACTGGCTGAGATGAAGCGCAAGCAAGACTCCATTGCTTTAGTTGAGAGTACTCAGCAAAAAGAGATGA
>JBOFDD010000327.1:0-3302 GCA_051646645.1 Bacteroidales bacterium
AAGTGGATTTGATAGTAAAATAGTTTTGTTTTTTTGATGAGATGGGGTATTAAAAAAAACAGCGACTAAGATTTTGCTCTTAGCCGCTGTTTCTATTTATTCAAGAGAGGATGAATATTTTATTTAGCGCAATTAAGAATTTGACGTACAACATCCGGTGTGATGTTTGCGCACTCACCAAGTACTGCACCACGCTCAGTGAATCGGCGAACGATTTCTTCTATTGTTTCGTCCCCTGCATTCACTTCGCTCAGACGGGTTGGAAGTCCCATTTCGCGGAAGAATTGTTCTGTTTTTTCAATAGCGTTGTCGGCATTATCAACACCCCACACGCGTTTTCCGTATTGAAGAAGCTTTGCTTCTTTCTGTTCTTTCATAACACGAAGAACTGCCGGATATACAATAGCAAGAGTTACACCGTGAGTAAGTCCGTGAAGAGCTGTTAACTCATGTCCGATCATATGCGTTGTCCAGTCTTCAGCAGCACCCATAGAAATGAATCCGTTTAAAGCCATCGTTGCCGAAAGCATAAACTCGCATCTGGTATCATAGTCGGGAGTCCCTTTGCGAAGTTCAGGAGCAATTTCCACAAGTGTTTGTAAAATGCCTTCAGCCCAGCGATCCATAAGAATTGTGCCGGCAGGGATAGTCAGATACTGTTCAACTACGTGTACGAATGTATCCACTACACCGCATGCGACTTGGAACTCAGGCAAAGAATACGTTACTTCCGGATCAAGAATTGAAAATACAGGGAAATTTGTATCAGCAAAAAAAGCATACTTCTCTTTGGTTGCTATTCTTGAGATCACGGCTCCGTTATTCATTTCTGATCCTGTAGCAGGAAGAGTAATCACATCAGCAAGAGGAATTGTAGACTCAACTAATGAGTTATTCTCAATCAAATCCCACGCTTCACCTTTTGTGTAGGGAATTGCAGCTGCGATAAACTTTGTACCATCTACTACAGATCCGCCTCCAACAGCAAGGAGCATATCAATCTTTTCTTCACGGCCTAATTGGATGGCCTGAAGTAAAGTTTCATATTTAGGGTTTGGTTCAATACCCCAGAACTCAACACACGTATGATTCTTTAGAGCCTCTTTTACCTGATCATAAACGCCATTTGCTTTAACGCTTCCGCCGCCAAAAGTTATCATTATCTTTTTGTCTGTCGGAATAAGGTCAGCCAGACGCGCAATTGTCCCTTTGCCAAAGATAAGTTTTGTAGGATTGACAAATTCAAAATTTCTCATTCTATTTCGTATTATTTGATGTTATTGTATCAATTAAATACCAGATAGGTCTATGTTGCACTATCTGAATTTTGTTATACAAAGGTAGATGGTATAATTATATCAGTCAATTACTGACAAAAGATTCATGTAGTGATAAATTTATCCCTATATGTACATCTTTCGTATCTATAAACTCTTAATTAACTTTGTGGTAAAACGAATAGAAATGTACGAACGTAAAATACCTTTAGATCTCTCTTGCGGGATCAGATTGACGATGAGTCTTATTGGAGCGAAGTGGAAGCCTTGCCTGATTGATATGTTGCGTGATGGCGCATTACGACCAAGTGAGATTCATAAAAATATGCCTGAAGCAACACCACGGGTACTAAATCAGCAATTAAAAGAGTTAGAAGAGCACGGAATTGTCAAAAAAGAGATTTTCCCTGTTCTTCCTCCACATTCGGAGTATTCACTAACCAAGCTTGGTTATGAATTACTCCCTGTTATTGATATGCTTGATGATTGGGGTGAAGCGCACAGAGGAGAGTTTTAGATAATGGTGGAGATAAGTACTCTTTATGATTGAGGGATGTTTAAAAAAAATGCCGGTATAATTGTTTGTGTAATAATTAATTGACTATTTTTCGGCAGGAAATAAATAGTCTGATAACTACTAATGCTGATAACATGAAAAGAAGTACTGATCTCCGAAACAAAGGATGGTTGTTTTTTTTGTTACCACTGATACTAATTCAGCTGGCCTTTACAACTACGTCCGGACAAAAAAAGAAAATTATAATCATAGAAAAGACCAATGATTATTTTGTAGAAGGATATCTGAAGAACGTACCCGATAGTATCGCTATTGTGCTTACAGAGCCTGTTTCGAAGATGTTGAGTGTCCTCAATGAGGATACAATTATGAATGGACGCTTTTCTTTCAGCCGGGCAAATATTATCCAACCGACGAAGATGTTGATGTATTTTCCGGATATTCCGGGAAGTATAGATATGCCTCTTGAGTTGTGGGTTGCACCGGGTTTGGTTACTAAGGTTTTCGGCGAAAACGATACACTCTCTGACTGGAAGGTGGAAAGCTGAATACCCGAACAGCTTCTGGATAACAAGCTCAGGGAGATTACGGCGAGAGAACAGAAAGATCTTTCGAGCTTCAAGGCTGAAGAGGTTTATTACAAACGATTGATGGATGCATCATCAAACGAAACATTTGCCTATGATACATATGCGAAAAAGGTCGAGTCTCTAAGAATTAAGAACTATTTGCTGGAGGGTAAAATAGCTCAGAAAGAGCTTTCTTACCTGAATACACTTCCGGTTGATTCTATCTGGCTGAAGAAGTTTTTGCAGTATGCCGAAATTTTGTATAGTGATCCGAAGACGTTGCTTGAACCTACAATAAAAGCTGTTTATTCCCGGTTAAGTGATGCGGAAAGAAATACGGAGACAGGAAAACAGATTTCAGAGTTTATCAATCTTCCTTCTATAGCTCAAATTGGCGGCGAGATGGTAGATTGTGAGCTGTATGATTCGGCAGATAGCCTCAGGCGTTTATCGGAGTTTAAAGGAAAATATATATTGCTGGATTTCTGGACAGCAACTTGTAATCCTTGTATTCAATCTCTTCCTGAGTTAAAAGCATTAGAGAAAGAATATAAAGATCGCTTGACTGTGATCAGTATCAATATGGATCCGAAAGAGGTATGGCTGGAGGCAATAGACAAGTATAAAATGACAGGTGAGCAATGGAACGACTCTAAAAGAGATCGAAAAAGTAGTAGAGCAATCTATCAGGTACGTGCATATCCTCAATATGTTTTAATTTCTCCAGAAGGTATTATTGATCAGGTGTGGCAGGGTTATGCCAAAGCTTCTTTGGATCAGCGGATAAATCCGGTTGGTGTGGATTGATATTACGCATACAATTTAGTAAGCCTATACATGAAGAATTTAATATCACTAACACCTCTAAACTGAGACCTTAAAGCCTTAATTTTTGCGTTGAACGACTCGGCTGATGCATTAGTCAGTCTTTCTTCAAAA
>JBOFDD010000328.1:0-7441 GCA_051646645.1 Bacteroidales bacterium
ACAAATATACAAAGCACTCAAATATAAAGACAGACCATTTAGGAAAATCAAAATTTGTAGTACACAGCAAGAAAATCAAAAAAAAGAAAAGTCTCATTTACGGAGAGTTACAAAATTATAGGGGCAAAGTTGGGTTAATTTTTTTCAGAAGCCCCCACAACTTTTTGACTTGATCCAAAATAAAATAGTTTCTAAGCTTTTCTGTTTTATTCTGACTTTGGTGATTTTTCTAAAACAATTATAATTCTCTGTTGTTTCAATAGAAAAGAAATCACAATATGGAGGAGTTGTCAAAGATAAGGAGGGAGTACTTTAAGGATTCTCTGGAACGCAAGGATTTAGATTCGGATCCGATGGTTCAGTTTCAAAAATGGATGGATGAAGCGATAGAGGTCGGGGAGGTTGAGCCAACGGCTATGAGTCTGGCTACGGTTGATGTTCACCATGTGCCCCATGTGCGGATGGTTCTGCTAAAAGATGTAACTTCAGATGGACTTATTTTTTTTACTAATTATAAGAGTAATAAGGGAATGCAGATCGCTCAGAATCCGATGGTAGCTGTTTGTTTTTTCTGGCCGAAACTTGAGCGTCAGGTTCGGTTTGTTGGGAAAGCGATAAAAACAACTGCTGAGATTAGTGATCAATATTTCAGAGAGCGACCAGAAAATAGTCGTATCGGAGCATGGGTGTCGCCTCAGAGCAGAGTGATCAAGGATGAGTGGATTGAGATGCGTTTTGATGAATTTAAAATGATGCCGCAGGAAGAGTGTCTGATTCGCCCTGCTCATTGGGGAGGTTATTTTATTAAGCCTTTTGAAGTTGAGTTCTGGCAGGGCAGACCAAGCCGGTTGCATGATCGGTTTGTGTATATAAATAATCAGGAGTCGGGATGGAATATTGATCGTCTTGCTCCATGATGTGAAAATAAAAATAAAAAGAGTGCAGATTAGCCGATTCCGCTGTTCTGCACTCTTTTTATTGTTTTATAATGTTATTCTCCGCGAAACTCTTCGGTAGAGTTGCGGTAGCATGATCCGCACCAGCCGAGGATGATAACAAGCTCGTTGTTGTTGTCGGGGTTAGTGATGGTGTATCCCGGAGTCTTTCCGCAATCACAGATAATAGTTCCCCATTCGATGTTGTAATGAGGGAAGTTATTTTTGTATTCTTCCGCTTTGCGGTCGATACCAGTCTTTGTTTTAAAATATATGGTCATAATTCAGAATCTTATTTGGGTTGTAAATACTCAATAACAAAAAGGTCGTGTATTTAGTTCTCAGGCTTCAAATTCATCAAAAAAATGGCTGAAACACATGCATGAAAAAAAATTAAACAGCTTCTAAATGTCAGACTCTGTTTGTTAAGAATAAATTATATCTTTGCGTTACAAATATAAATATAAGGAAAATAACAGAAAATACAAATAAGAACTATGAATAATTGGTTTGAATGCAAGGTTCGTTACGAAAAAACGATGGAAAACGGGATGTTGAAGAAGGTGACAGAGCCATATTTGGTAGATGCTCTTTCTTTTACCGAAGCAGAAGCCCGCATTATAAAAGAGGTGACTCCGTTTATCTCCGGCGAATTTACTGTATCTGACATTAAACGTGCAAAGATCAGTGAGATTTTTACGGATGAAACCGGAGATCGCTGGTTTAAAGCAAAAGTTCAGTTTGTGACTATTGATGAAAGAAGCGGAGCTGAAAAGAAAACTTCTTGCTTTATGCTTATTCAGGCAGGCGACCTTCGCGAAGCTGTGGCTAACCTGGATAAAGGTATGAAAGGAACAATGGCGGATTATGTGATCGCTGCGGTTTCGGAAACTCCGTTAATGGATATTTTCCCATTCAGTTCAGACGAAAATGAAGCGAGACCTGAATATGAGTCAAATAAAGAATAAAATAAAGGAACTAAACGAAACGCTGCCAGCCCATGTACGCCTGGTAGCCGTTTCGAAGTTTCATCCGCAAAGCTCCGTTGAGGAGGCTTATGAAGCCGGACAACGGGTTTTCGGAGAGAGCAAGGTGCAGGAGCTTACCGCAAAAGCTGAAGCTTTGCCTAAAGATATAGAGTGGCATTTTATCGGCCACTTGCAAACAAATAAGGTGAAATATATCGCACCTTTTGTTAGTTTGATTCACAGCGTAGATTCCCTCAGACTTCTCCAGGAGATTGATAAATTTGCAGAAAAAAATAATCGCGTAATTGATTGTTTATTGCAGATTTATATAGCCAGAGAGGAGACTAAGTTTGGATTGGATTTAGATGATTGCAGAACTATTTTATCGGATAAATTGTTTCTGGAAATGAATAATATTCGCATAGTTGGTGTGATGGGTATGGCTACGTTTTGTGAAGATGAGACGCAAATCCGTCAGGAATTTAAAACACTCAAATGCGTATTTGATACACTGAAAAATGAATTCTTTGCCGATAAGGCTTATTTCCGTGAGATTTCGATGGGAATGTCGGATGATTATTGTATTGCAATAGAAGAAGGAAGTACGCTGGTGCGCATAGGAAGCTCTATTTTTGGTGTTCGAAATTACTAACTAAGATATATTCGTATCTCAAATTTGAAATTACCATGGTGAATTTGCAAGTGTCTTATGCCGGATTGCAATTGCGTAATCCGTTTATCGTTAGTAGTTCTGGTTTAACTAACACTGTAGATAAGTGTGTTGCCCTTGAACAGGCAGGAGCCGGAGCGATTGTGCTGAAGTCGCTTTTTGAGGAACAAATGAATATTCTGGCAACAGAGTATCTGAAAAATAATGATTATCCCGAGGCCGAAGATTATATTCGTCAGTATGTTCAGTCTGAACGTATGGATGCTTATACAGGTTTTGTAGAAGATGTAGCAAAAGCCTGTTCAATACCGGTTATCGCAAGTATTAATTGTTATAAGAATGGTCGCTGGGTGGAGTTTGCCAAAGCTATAGAGAAAGCCGGAGCAAAAGCTCTTGAGCTGAATATCTCTTTGCTTGATACCTCTAAGCAGCCTATGAATACAGTCGCAGAGCATATTGAGATTGTGAGAGAAGTTGTGACAAGAATCAATATTCCTGTGATCGTGAAGATAGGTGAAAACCACGATAATCTGGTGCATCTTGTAGAGTCGCTTAAGGGTGCCGGTGCAAAAGCTGTGGTTTTGTTTAACCGCTTCTATCCGGTAGATATTAATATCAATACGCTGGAGATGTCGGTAGGTCACGTGTTTAGCCACAAGGGAGATATCAGCAAGGTGATCCGCTGGGTTGGTATTGTATCCGGTAAAACAGATCGTATCGATGTGGCTGCTTCGACAGGAGTGCTTGAGTGGGAAGATGCTGTTAAGGTAATCCTTTCCGGGGCAACAGGTGTGCAGCTATGCTCGGCTATTTATGAGCACGGAAACGAGGTGATTCATCACATGACTGTTTGTCTCGAAGAGTGGATGCAGAAGCATGGATTCAAAACAATTGCGGACTTTAAAGGGAAGCTTAATTGTAAAGATATCCCGGATCCGAACTACTACGAAAGAACACAATTCCTGAAATATCTGACAAACAGAGATTCGAAATAAAAAAGATACAGAACCGGGTAGCGTTTGATGCATGTCAATCGTTTACCCGGTTTTGGCTTATAATAACTTTGCTTATAAATCAGATCATGAAACTAATACTACCGAAAGCACGGCAAGAGATATCCGCGACTGTCCTTGAAGGTTATTCAACACTCGTTGTAATGGGCGCGAATGGTTCCGGGAAAAGTAAATTCGGAACCGAAATAATTAAAAGGAATAAGCAGGCCGTAAAGATTTCTGCCCTTAACTCTCTTTACTTTTTTCTTCCGCAGAAAGATCATAAAACTCCGGTGAATATTATTTGTAAGAACTCAGCTTCAGAGCTTTCTGAATTTGAGCGCTTAATTATGGTGCTGATGGACGAAGAGATACGGGAATCGATCTCTTTCAGAGAAACAGCACGGACAGGTGTTTCGTTAGATGTAATCAAAGAAACCCGTTTGGATAAAATCAGATCTATCTGGCAAAAGATTCTTCCTTATAGCCGGCTTTTGATTGTAGACGGACAATTGAAAGTGCAGACTATTTATGATAAATCGGCCTATGATATTCTTCGTATGAGCGACAGTGAGAAGATAATCTTTTATCTTCTTGGCTCTATATTGCTTCTTCCTCCCGATGCAATTGCTGTAGTGGATGAGCCGGAGCTGCATATAAATAAAAATCTGATTTGTGGTTTGTGGGATGAGCTGGAATCGGCACGGCGCGATTGCTCCTTTGTTTATCTTACACACAATATTGAATTTGCAATGTCGCGAACTAACAGTCAGAAATTCTGGATAAAGCTGATCGACTTTGAACACCGCGTATGGGATTATGATATTATAGCCTCACTTGATAACATTCCTGAAGAGCTGTATCTCGAAACTTTAGGCAGTCGCAAGCCTATTTTGTTTATTGAAGGTACCGATCAGAACAGTATAGACAACCGGCTTTATCCTCTGATTTTTTCGGACTATATGGTGAAGCCTCTTGGTGGCTGTGCGAAAGTAATCGAGACGACAAAAGCGTTCAGAGAGCAACCAAAGTTCCATTTGCTGAATGTGTTTGGGATCGTAGACCGCGACAGAAGGACCGATGATGAAGTGGAATACTTGCAACGAAACAGCATTCTTGTTCCCGATGTGGCAGAGGTGGAGAATTTGCTCATGCTTGAGCCTCTTATTAAAGCTGTTGCCCGCAGGATGATGAAGCCTGAGGATATAGTTTTTGCCGAAGTGAAACGGGTTGTAATAAAGCTTTTTGCCGAAGAAATTACTATACAGGCTCTTTTGCATACCCGTCACAGAGTGAGGCGTACGCTTGAACTGATGATAGATCGTAAAGTGACCGATATATCAGAACTCGAAGTTCATATCAAAAATCTGACTGCGGACTTTGATACTGCAGGGATTTATGATGGTTTGGTTGCTGAATTTAAATCATTTGTAGTTAAAGAGGATTATAATTCAATCTTAAGAGTGTATAATCAGAAAGGCTTGCTGCCAAGGAGCAAAGTGTTTCAGCTTTGTGGCTTGAGTTCAAAGGAATCGTATCTGAATTTTGTTATTTCACTTCTGAAAGAAAATAAAGTTGAAGCGGAAGAAGTGAGGAGAGCGATAAAGAACTCTCTGAAAGCAGAATGATTTTATCTTTTTTTCTTCCAATTCGATAAAAAAGATGCAATAAACGGGATATTTTCTTACTTTTGCCTTATATAATGATGTAGATATGATTAGTAAGATTATTGACGAAAGCAAAATACAACAGGCTAAAAAAGCAATAAGTAAGCATGATAAGATCGTGATTCTGACACATCAGTCACCGGATGGCGATGCGATCGGGTCATCTCTGACTATGTATCATTTCCTGCTTGAACTGGAGAAAGATGTACAGGTTATTGTGCCGGATGCATTTCCTGATTTTCTGGGATGGCTGAAAGGTAGCGGTGATATTCTTGTTTACGAGAAGTATCCGCAATATGCACAGGAAGCTCTTGATGCGGCAGATCTGATCCTGTGTATGGACTTTAATTCGCACCATCGTGTCGGAGATGCTCTTGGCCAGTTGCTTCAAAAGTCAGAAGCTAAGAAAATTCTTATTGATCATCATCTTGATCCGTCATCGGAATTTGATGTTTCTATTTCGTATCCGTCTATGTGTGCTACTGGCGAAGTCGTGTTCAGACTCATATGCCGGATGGGGCATTTCGAAGATATAAACAGAGACTGTGCAGAGGCAATCTACACGGCTATGATGACAGATACAGGCCGTTTTTCGTATAACTCCGATTCTCCGGAGATCTATTACATTATTGCGGAACTTATTAAAAAGGGAATCAATAAAGACGAAATCGTACAACGTGTATATCAAAACGAATCGGTAGATCGTATCCGTCTGAGAGGGTTTGTATTGTACGAGAAGATGCAGGTTTTTCCAGAACTGGAATCAGCATGTATCACTCTTACCGAAGAGGAACAACAGCGTTTCAATACGAAAAAGGGAGATACAGAAGGTCTCGTAAATATCCCTCTGGATATAAAAGGAATAAATTGTTCGGCATTCTTCAAAGAGGATAAGCAGAGCAACAAGATTAAAGTGTCGTTGCGCTCTATAGGAAATATTGCTGTTAATCAGTTGTCTCAGCAATATTTTAATGGAGGAGGACACAAAAATGCTGCCGGTGGCAGCTGGTTTGGCACAATGGAAGAAGCTGTAGCATTATACAAAAGAGTTGTTGCCGATTTTATCAATAAATAGATTAGAGTTATAATTAGCTAAACACAAAATACTAATGAGAAAGTTATTTTATTTTATCTCGCTTTTTCTTGTGGGGATTGTAGCAGTCTCTTCGTGTAGTAAAACAAAAAGCTATTCGGAGCTGCTGAAAGAAGAGAAAGATGCAATTAAGAAATTTATCAGAGATAGTTCGCTGGTAATTCTGGATGGTCAGTTCCCGGAGAAATTCGGACCGAAAGATTACTATAAATTTCAGCGCTATCAGGATGCCGAAGTATATGAAGTTTATATTCATGTCGAAAACTTTGGCGACACTACCCGTGCAAAAGAAAATGGCAAAGTGGATATCCGTACAGCTGACGTGATAAATATTAAGGACAATTCGTTGTTTTATGCCGGTAATATTTTTGGAGGTCAGCAACCGTTGCAGTTTATCAATAAATATCCGTTTACCTCTTCAGGTGGATGTTTAGGATGGGCTTTGCCTCTTGAGCATATTGGTATCGGAGCACAAGTGAAAATGATTATCGGATCGAAATCCGGTTTATCTAATCAACAGCAGGCAGTAGTGCCGTTGTATTACAGCAATTTAGAATACACCCAAATTTTTTAAGATAAAAAACTATGACACTTATTAAGTCTATATCCGGAATCCGTGGTACTATCGGAGGAAAAACCGGAGAAGGATTGAATCCTCTGGATATTGTTAAGTTTACAACTGCTTATGCTACATTTATCCGCAGAACAACAAAAGCTGATTCAAATAAAATTGTAGTAGGACGTGATGCCCGTATCTCAGGTGAAATGGTTCAGCACATTGTTGTGGGAACATTAATGGGGATGGGATTTGATGTTGTAAATATTGGTTTGGCAACAACTCCGACTACAGAACTTGCTGTAGCTATGGAAAAAGCATGTGGTGGTATTATTCTTACTGCAAGCCATAACCCGAAACAATGGAATGCATTGAAACTTCTTAATGAAAAAGGGGAGTTCCTTAATGCAGCAGAAGGACAAGAAATTTTGGCTTTGGCTGAAGCTGAAGATTTTGATTATGCAGATGTTGACGCTCTTGGAAAAGAGGTAGTTGATCATTCATATACACAAAAACACATCGAAAGTGTTCTTGCTCTTGAGCTTGTTGATGTAGATGCT
>JBOFDD010000329.1:0-6024 GCA_051646645.1 Bacteroidales bacterium
ATCCAGTTTATTCCGAATTTATCGGTAGCCATCCCAAAGTAATCACCCCAAAAGGCATCAGCCATCGGCATAATCACCGAGCCTCCGTCCGAAAGGGCTTTAAAAATCCGATCAGCGTCTTCACGTGTATCGGCTGAGATTGTCAGTGAGATATTATTACCCTTCACAAACCGGTCTCCACAACCTTCAAAAACATCACAGCCCATTAGTGTATTACCGCCTATTGGTAAAGAAACATGCATGATCTTCTGTTTATTCAAATCGGGCACATCCGCCATACCTTCCTGAGGAGGCATTTCCTCGTAACGCATAATACAGTCAAATTCTCCACCGAAAACTGACTTATAAAAAGAAAAAGCTTCCTCGCAATTTCCTTCGAAATTCACATATGGATTAAGCAGATTCATAGAACATAATATTTATGATTAAACACTCATTACTATAACAATATGAATGCAAAAGCTCTGCTTAATATTTTGCCAATAATTCTAAATCACTTATACAGCTAAATTATCTCACGCGAATAAATCATTTAGGGCTTCACTCATACTGGGATGTGTAAAAATAAAGTCTCTCAGATAAGTACTGTCAAGATTCTGTTTCATAGCTAATGCTACAAAATTTATCACTTCCGAAGACTCCGGAGCAAATAAAGTACATCCAAGGATTGTATTTGTATCCGCATCAATCACAGCCTTTAATAATCCGTCGGATTCACCAAGTGTTTTGGCTCTGGGGATAGCAGCGACAGGTAGTTTTTTTACTATTACTTTCCTGTTTTGTTTCAATGCCTCCGTTTCGTTCAGGCCAATATGAGAAAGAGGAGGATCAATAAAAACAGAATAGCTTACCGGTATACGATCACCTGTTGTTCTGGATTTCTTACCTGACAAATCATTTCTGATAATACGATAATCATCTAATGAAATATACGTAAACTGAAGGCCGCCCTTCACATCTCCTACCGCCCTGATATTAGGCTGAGTTGTTACCAGATATTCATCAACAATAATAGCACCCCGATCATCGACTGCAACCCCGGCTGCCTCGGTATTTAGTTCTTTTGTATTTGGTCTTCGCCCAGTTGCTAACAAAATATCATCAGCCTGTAATATCACAAGTTCATTCGTATCGGTGTCTATAAATGACACAGATGCGTCTTTGTTATTATTATCAATAGACTCCACACGGGCATTCATTCTAAAAATAACGCCTTTTTTCTCCAAGGCTGTTTTCACACTCTCTGCTATATCTCTGTCTTCCCGAAGGAGTAATTCCGGATAACTTTCCAGAACTGTCACTTCTGAACCAAAAGAAGTATACATAGAAGCAAATTCCAGTCCGATATATCCGCCGCCAACAATAATTAACCGACGAGGTAGTTCCTTCAGATTCATTATTGATGTGCTTGTATAAACAAAAGGATTATCAATTATACCATCAATTGGAGGTATAACTGTTTCAGCACCTGTATCAATAACAATATTCTCAGAATTTAAAAGAAAGTCCTCATGTTCATTTTTCACACGAATCAGTTCGGGTGATTCAAAAGAACCTGTACCGGTATATACTGTTATATTCGAATTATCAGCAAGATTATGATAGTTTTTATTCCGGAGAGTCTCAACTAAGGCATCTTTTAGTCCTATTGAATCGCTATAAAACTGCTTTTTCTCATCAAACGATTTCATGTTCATTTCTGAGGCAAGTTTTGCCTGATGGACCAATGTTTTTGTGGGAATACAACCAATATTTATACATGTACCTCCATACATAAGCGGAGATTTTTCAACTACCGCTACTTTCTTATCTTGTTTAGCAAACTCTGCGGCGAGTGTTTTTCCTCCTTTACCAAATCCGATAATAATTACATCATACTTTGTCATGTCTATCACACTTTAAGTTGCTTCAATATTCTTTCTGCACAATCAGCCAGCACCACAACGGCCCCTGCAAGAATAGCCGTATCTTTTATCACAAGACGGCCGGCTCCTGTCAGCAATGGAAAACCATGCTCTCCGCTACCCAGATCAGGTACCCATACCTCAGGTGTTGTTACCAAAAACGAAAGTGTCCCGAATGTCATAATAATAGCCAGCAAAGTTCCAACCAATCCAACACGAGGCCAGAATATACCCAGAAACGTAAGAACTCCAATCGTTATAATCAAAGTTCCCAATCCATATGAGAACATATACGTATTATTATCTTTATGCCATTCGTATTTCTTTTGATCAAACTCGCCCTCTTTTAGTTTATACTCTTTGTAATCAGGCGCATCGTTTGAATAAAAGAAATTCATAAAAGGGCTATTCGCAACAAAAGGAACAATTCCTTCAGCTTCATAATTATAAAATTTAAGCCCTCCTATCCATACAAATATTACAAGGATAGAAATTCTGATCAGGTTAACGCCCAGCTTTTGAGCTGATGCTGCTTTGTTTAATAACAGAACAAATAAGGAAGCTAGTTTTGCCATCATAGTCATGTGTTTTTATATTATTTAAACCTGATGCAAAATTAGTAGCTAAATAAGAGTTGATAAATAGCGATTATTCCATCAATGTTGGCAATTAGTCCCGTTTCTCCCGTTTACGGAATTCACTCAGACTTTCTTTATTCATCTTTTTGAAAAAACGGCTAAAAGAAGACAAATCCTCAAAGCCCAGTATATCGGCAATTTCCTTAGCCGTTTTATTCGTATAAAGCAGTAAGCGTTTAGCTTCAGAATCGACTCTTTCGTGAATCACCCGCAAAGGAGTCGGCAAATGATATTCAGAGAATAGATTCGAAATAGTTTTAGGCGACCTGAAAAGCATTTCTGCATAATCCTGAACTTGTTTTTTCTCCTTATAATGCATATCGACCAAAACATAAAACTGCCGAATCAGATCAAAGCTTTTCTCCTTTTCCTCTGTTACCGCAAAGCGGTTCCGGGCAATTCGTGTACAGGTAATAATAAAACGCTTCAATACTATACGAAGCATTTCCTCCTGTAGATTATCACAAATCACACATTCATCCATGAATATATCTGAAATCGTATGTAATCGCACTGATTCTTCCGGCGTTAACTGAATGCGTATCACATTTGAAGAGCCATTAAACAGAAGACCATTACATGAGACCTCATTATCATGTCCATAAATGCAGTAGAAAATACTATTAAAACCCAGACACAAATATTTCCCGTTTATTTCTTTAATGGCAACATGCTGCAATGGCGTAAGAGATATTATTTCGTCTTTCTGAAGTTCAGTTATGACATGATCAACCTCTACGAATAAAGAGCCTTCCTGTACCCATATAAATTTATATAGACTATTATCCTGCATCAAGGATTTATTTTCATGGAAATTTGACGTCATCGCCACACTCCCTTTTAACCGGGTGTTCAGATTATATTCCATCGTATGATATATTTAAAGTAACAACTTGATTGTGTAAATTAAAGAAAAAAAGGACAGACTAAAATCATTTCAGTCTATCCTTTCCAAAACTCTTAATTATAATTATTTCGCACCACCTAAAAGTTGCTCATCAATCATCCTTTTTAACTCCGCTTTCGGACTAAGCCCCTGAGTAATGACCGGTTGTCCTTTACCGGAGACAAACATCAGAGTTGGTATTGACTGAATATTAAATGCGGAAGCCAGTTCTCTTTCTTTATCCACATCAATCTTATAAATATTGATCTGGCCCTGATACTCCTGAGCCAGCTCTTCAAGAATAGGCGACAACACTTTACAAGGACCACACCATGTAGCATAAAAATCTACGATTGCTGGTTTATCTCCTTTGTATTTCCACTCTTTCGGATTAGAATTATAATCAAATACTTTACTGATAAATTCAGACTTTGTCAAATGAACTGTTTTCATACCTGTCTTCTCCTTTTGTTTTGCGTTTTCACTTTTCCCATCGGCTGCACAAGCAGTGATACTTACCAGAAAGGATAAGAGAATAAAAGCTGATTTAAATAGTTTCATAATGCGTTATGATTTAAAGAATTAATTCAACACAAAATTAAGTTATACGATTATTGCGACAGATAGCTATTTTTCAGGATAAGTTGGCAATTTATCCCGAAACAGACAAAAAGATACGAAAACAGTCCGTTTAAGTCATGGCTTAAACGGACTGTTACGATTATATCTGTTGTTTTCTACCTCCCGGTTATCTGCTTTTAAAAACCACTGACGCACCTACAGCAAAGTGAAATTTTTCTGTTGCCGGATTAAACACCAGCTGCGACATAAAAGGAAACGAAACATGCTCGCCGCAATCCAGTGTGTATTTTGCTCCTATTCCGATATTACAGACCGAAAATCCTTTCCGTCCTTCGAGTATAAGAGGCGATTGCCAGGGTGTTGCTCCGACAAAAGCTTCCATCTCTACCTTCTTAATATCAAACGGGTAAAGCAGTTCCATATAGGAAGAATAGCTGCGCTTTCCGTCGTCATCGTAATCATCCCCGGCAAAAACCGTGTTCCACGAAACCGACAACGGAAATTTCTCTACAGGCAATTCATAAGAAAGATTGGCCTCCCAGCTATGCGACGTTTTACCTTTTCCGTAGCGGAAATAGGAATATGCTTCACCTTCATCCCACCAGTAATCGGAAATACCTATCGTAAAAGAGCTGAACTCATAGCTTAGAGTCAGGTCTACCTCTTTCAACCCTTTGCATTCGAATGCAGCCGATCCCCATGCCTCAAAAGTCAGACCTTTCAGACTAACCGATGCGTAAGGCTGTATACTTGCACCCGCATTCTCACTTCCACGCCATAAATAAGTACTTACCAGATCTGCTCCGCCCTCAAACTCAGTCTGAGCTGAAAGTGTAGCGGTGAAACAACTTAAGCCCGCAAGGCCCATCCATCCAATGATTCTCTTTCTCATCAATAACTCTATACTTAAAAAACGGTGCAAAGGTACTGATAATATCTTATTTACAAATCATCTACCAGAGCCGTACTTTTTGCATAAGCTGTACTCTTCGCTTCAAAAAAGTCGGTCTTCACCATATTCGCATTCGAATATTGTGAAACCCACAACATACTCTCCGGTTCATTAATCTGCTCCGGATACAATGCGTCGAAGCCCAGACTCATCCAGCGACGGTTACCCAGATAATGGATATAATCCTTCACCATCTGTGAAGATAATCCTTGAATTTCATTTCCAATCACATACTCACCCCATTCGGCTTCCTGCTTCACTCCCTCACGCATCATCTCCTCGTAAACTTTGATCTTATCCGGAGTAAACAGTTCAGGCTGCTCTTTCTTCAGTTCCAGTACAATATTACGGAACAGCCACAAGTGCGTATTCTCATCGCGGTTGATATAACGTATCTCCTGCGCCGAGCCCGGCATCTTTCCGTTGCGGCTCAGGTTGTAGAAGAACATAAATCCGCTGTAGAAATAAATCCCTTCAAGGATATAGTTAGCAATGATCGTTTTCATCAGTGTAAATCCATCCTGACTCTCCTGAAACTCGTTATAACAATCCCCGATAAAGGTGTTACGTTTCAACAGATGTTCGTCCGTTTTCCACTGATAAAGAATCTCGTTACGTTCTTCGGGGCTACAGATTGAATCCAGCATGTAACTGTAGCTCTGACTGTGTACGCATTCCTGAAAAGCCTGAATGTGCAGACAAAGATTAACTTCGTTTGCTGTAATGTATTCACTTATAGCAGGCAGGTTATTACTCTGCAGGGAATCCAGAAACACCAGGAAACTCAGGATCTTATTGTAAGCGGTACGTTCTGCCGGTTCTAACAAATGATAATCCTTCGCATCCTGCGAAAGATTAATCTCTTCCGGAATCCAGAAGTTATTCATAGCCTGACGGTACCAGTCGCTAACCCACTGGTAGCGCATATTATTGAAGTCGTTCAGATTCGTTGTATTTCCGCCGATCATACGGCGAAGCATTACATCCGTATCTCCCGACGGATTAAACAAAGCGTTCTTTACTAGTTTTTTTGATTCCATAATCTCTCTTTTCTGATTTACG
>JBOFDD010000330.1:0-3063 GCA_051646645.1 Bacteroidales bacterium
AAAGATAATATTATATTTTGTTATGTATAGAGTCTTTATTTTCGACCCATTAAATAAGAACAACCTTTCAGATAAGGGTGTTATAATGATGATATTAATCTGTTGATATTAATCTGTTGTCAAAATTAAAAATAAGAAATTATCATTTTGCAAAATGATATAAAAATTTCAGGAAAACAGCATCGGCTAACCTGATAATTCGAATTAAATGTAACTTTTGTAATATAATTAGTTGTTTGTTACATAAATCAACATTTATAATGCGCTTTTTGCAATCTTAAGATGATTTTTTTTATTGAAAATTGCTATCTCAATATTGCAAAATTACTATTTTTGCATCGAAAACGGATTTTAGGACAAATACGTGTGAATATTTCTCCTGATTCTACCGCTTTTTATCTTTCTATTTGATTATCGACTGAATAAACAGAATATACGATGGACATAATGAATCAGATCTATGCACGTGCGAAAGCAGATCAACAACGCATCGTGCTGCCTGAGGGAACGGAAGAACGTACCCTTAAAGCTGCAGATAAATTAATTGCAGATGGTATTGCAAAGATTATCCTTATTGGTAATCCTGATGAGATCGCCGCTTTGGCTAAGAAAAATGGCTTAAACCATATTTCTGAAGCGACTATCGTAGATCCTCTAAACAATGAGAAGAAAGAAGAATATGCAAATCTTCTTTTCGAACTACGTAAAAGCAAAGGTATGACCATTGAGCAAGCTTCAAAACTTGCAGAAGATCCATTGTATCTTGCCTGTTTAATGATCAAAAACGGAGATGCTGACGGTGAGGTTGCCGGTGCTCAGAACACTACAGGTAACGTACTTCGTCCTGCATTCCAGATCGTAAAAACATTGCCGGGTATCAGCGTCGTTTCTGGTGCTTTCCTAATGTTTATGAAAGATAAACAATGGGGACACGAAGGAGTGATGGTATTTGCTGATTGCGCGGTTCATCCGAATCCAAATGCAAACGAACTTGCTCAGATTGCAGTAGCTACAGGTCATACGACTCGTGCTATCGCAGGCTTTGAACCTAAAATTGCGATGTTAAGCTTCTCGACTAAAGGAAGTGCAAAACACGAAATGGTAGACAAAGTGGTTGAAGCAACCCGTATGGCTCAGGAAATGGATCCATCATTACAAATTGAAGGCGAACTTCAGGCGGATGCTGCTATTGTTCCTGCAGTAGGACAAAGCAAAGCTCCGGGTAGTGCGATTGCAGGTAATGCAAACGTATTGGTATTCCCGACACTAGAAGTAGGTAATATCTCTTATAAACTTGTTCAACGTTTAGCTGGCGCTGAAGCTGTTGGTCCGATCCTGCAAGGTATTGCAGCACCTATCAATGACCTTTCACGCGGATGTTCTGTAGAGGATGTTTACGCAATGGTTGCGATCACAGCAAACCAGTCTATTGGTATCAAAGCCGCTAAATAAAAGAATGAAAAATTAATGGATACACTGCTCCGCCATAAGGCAGTGTATCCATACTTTAAAGAAATAACAGTACAAAATGAAGATATTAGTTTTAAATTGTGGAAGCTCTTCTCTTAAATACAAGTTCATCAATATGGACTCGAAAGAAGTGCTTGCTCAAGGTGGAATCGAGAAAATCGGGTTGAAAGGTTCTTTCCTTAAATTTACAAAACCTGATGGCGAAAAAGTAGTTATCGAGGACGAAATCATGGAACACCAAAAAGCGGTTCAAATGATCCTTGATGTACTTGTAAGCGAAGACAACGGTTGTATCAGCTCTTTGTCTGAAATCGATGCAGTTGGTCACCGTGTGGTGCACGGAGGCGAAAAATTCAACTCAAGCGTATTGATCACAGATGAGGTGATTGAGAAAATGGTTGAATGTATCGATGTAGCTCCGCTTCACAATCCACCAAACCTTAAAGGTATCTACGCAGTGAAAGAACTGATGCCGGAGATTCCTCAGGTTGGTGTATTTGATACAGCTTTCCACCAGACTATGCCTAAACATGCATATTTGTATGGTATTCCTTACGAAATGTATGAAAAACATGCCATCCGTCGTTACGGATTCCACGGAACAAGTCACCGTTATGTATCAAAACGTGCTTGCGAATTCCTTGGAGTAAACTACGAAGATCAGAAAATCATCACTTGCCACATTGGTAACGGAGCGTCAATCGCTGCAATCAAAAACGGTAAAAGTGTTGATACTTCAATGGGATTCACTCCGGTTGAAGGTCTGATGATGGGTACTCGTTCGGGTGATGTTGATGCAGGTGTTCTTACTTTCCTTATGGAAAAAGAAGGATTGAATGCAGCAGGTATCTCTAACCTTGTAAACAAACAATCAGGAGTTAACGGTATTTCAGGTGTATCTTCAGATATGCGCGAAATCGGAGCTGCTATTGAGCAAGGAAACGAACGTGCTAAACTGGCATTGGAAATGTTCGACTATCGCATTAAAAAATACGTAGGAGCTTATGCTGCTGCGCTTGGTGGAGTAGATATCATCGTGTTTACAGGTGGTATTGGCGAAAACCAGTGTTCGACTCGTGAATACGTTTGTGCTGATATGGAATTCATGGGAATTGAATTCGATGCAGACAAAAACCGTGGTTTACGCGGAGAAGAAGCTTTGTTAAGCAAGCCGGAATCAAAAGTTAAAGTGGTTGTTATTCCGACTGACGAAGAGTACATGATTGCTTCTGATACAGCTACCATACTTGCTTAACCGTTATATATTATAAATATTGAGAACTAAAAAACCGGAGTAGAAGTGATTCTTGCTCCGGTTTTTTTATTGCTATTATGTAAGTAACGACACTTTAACCCAACTTTGCCCCTAAAAATTATTTTCAATTATTTTCAGGGGCTTTTTTACGATTATTCGTGAGTGTAATTTGCTTAATATGTTGATAATAAGCGCTGCATTTCTGATCAACTTTTTGAACCCCGAATTGTAGTACACAGAACTTATTTTTGTTATGTTTACCTTTGCCTCGTTATGCACTTTATATCACAAATACGATACAATCCAGCGACTTCTAGCGATCAGAAATACTACCGCAT
>JBOFDD010000331.1:0-2849 GCA_051646645.1 Bacteroidales bacterium
GATTTTCCTGCGCGAACGTGGCTCAATGCCTCTTCAAGGTGATCGCATGCATGTGACATTTTATCTTCTGCTGCGTTGATATACGTTTTAACGTCCATAAATGATATATTATTAATTGTTATATTGTTCGTTCTTAATAAACAAGCGTTCCGATAGCTTCTCCCGAAAGAACTTTGTTCAGATTTCCGATTGTATCCATATCAAAAACGATAATCGGAAGATTGTTTTCTTTGCAAAGAGCAGTAGCTGTAAGATCCATTACTTTCAACCCACGGTTGTATACTTCGTCGTAAGTAATTTTGTCAAATTTCACTGCATTTGGATCTTTTTCGGGATCAGCAGTATAAATACCATCAACGCGTGTGCCTTTTAGCATTACTTCAGCTTTAATTTCCACACCTCTCAAAGCAGAAGCTGTATCAGTGGTGAAGAAAGGATTGCCGGTGCCACCTGCGATAATTGCAACTTTGCCCTCTTCTAATGACGAAACAGCTTTCTGGCTGCTATAGTGTTCGCCGATCGGATACATGTTTGTAGCTGTATACACAACAGCTGATGTGCCGATGCTTTCCAGCGCAGAACTAAGAGCTAAACTGTTGATGACAGTAGCAAGCATACCCATTTGATCTCCTTTTACGCGATCAAAACCTTTAGCAGCACCCGAAAGTCCGCGGAAGATATTACCTCCACCTATAACAATGCCTACTTGTATGCCTTTGTTCACGATTTCCTGAATTTGTTGTGCATATTCGCTCAGGCGCACTTCGTCAATTCCGTATTGCTTGCTTCCCATTAGCGATTCACCACTAAGTTTTAGAAGTATTCTTTTATAATTAGTCATAAATACTTTAAGCTTGGTAAATTATAATTCGTTTGTGCAAATATATTAAAAGAATAGCTTACTCATGTCGTATTTAGTCAAGAAAATACTCTTTGAGGAGCTATCTTAATTGTTTATTTATCACTTTTTTAGTG
Source organism: Bacteroidales bacterium (assembly GCA_051646645.1). GTDB lineage: Bacteria > Bacteroidota > Bacteroidia > Bacteroidales > UBA7332 > UBA7332. Next base: position 976 of record JBOFDD010000331.1, read on the forward strand.
GATATGGGCGTGTTGTTTAGTAAGATGTGGATTTTTATCGAAAAAAAATAACAAAGAGTTGTATGTTAAACAAAACTTTGTATATTTGTCAGGCAATTTTATTCGATCTATAATTATACGAGAGCAAACCCCCGTTGTAATTCAGAAAACTATCATTAAACACTTCCGGATTTAGTCCTCAATTATTCAGTGTATTTCCCAATTGAATTTGAACAGATCTTGAGTAAATGAACAATTTGTTTGTTTATTGGTTGTTTTAATATGAATTATCTGCGATATTCATAGTCATACTCTTTGTATTATAAGTCAGAGAGAAATAATTTGCATTTACTACAATCAATCAGATTTCCATTTTTATATCGTGTTGCCTAAAATTATAACGTAATACGAAATCAATTCTACAACGTAATCATTTATATGCTTCAACAAATAAGTATTTGTTTGCATACGTTACATCTCACGAAGAATAATTCGTTTATTGTCGGAGTAAGTGGCGGAGCAGATTCTGTCGTTTTGTTATATGCTCTAAGGCAATTAGGCATGAAGTGTCTGGCTGTTCATTGCAACTTCAGGTTGCGCGGAGCCGAGTCTGACAGAGACGAGCAGTTTGTGCGTGATTTTTGTAAGGATATAGGAGTTGATCTTTTTGTAGAACAATTTCATACAGAACAATATGCTGCAGATAATAAGATATCTGTAGAGATGGCAGCCCGGGATTTAAGATATACTCTTTTTGAAAAGCTGCGCAGAGAAAATAATTACGATTATATAGCAGTCGCCCATCATCGTGATGATCAGATAGAAACTGTTATTCTTAATATGCTTCGGGGCTGTGGTATGCGAGGTGTAGCGGGAATGAAATTAAAGAATGGATTTATTATCCGGCCACTTCTTACTGTATCTCGAAAATCAATAGAGCATTTTGCAGATGAGCATCAGCTGATGTTTATTACAGATAGCACAAATCTTGAAAGCGTATATAAGCGAAATAAAATCAGACTGGACCTATTGCCATTGTTAGAGCAGATACATCCGGGCGCGACAGATACTTTAGAAAGAACAATTCTTAATCTGAGTGCGGCAGAGCATTATTATCGGCTCGGAGTTGATGAGGCTGTTCGCAGGATTGTGAAAAGAGAGCATCCCGATTCGGAAACCTTCAGTATTGATATCGAATTGCTGATGAAAGAAGAATCACCAGGGACACTTTTGTTTGAAGTATTAAATCCTTTGGGTTTTAACAGAAGTGTGCTGGAATCAATACTTCAGTCGCTTAATTCTATTTCAGGAACACAATTTTTATCACAGACACACAGAATCGTAAAAGATCGGAATCAATTATTAATACTCCCTCTTATAAAGCATAGCGAAAACGAGTATTTTATTTCAATAGATCAGAGAGAGTTGACAGAGCCACTAAAACTTAAAATAGAAATTTTACCTAAGCGTGATATGGCATTTCAAAAGAATAAATCGATAGCCATATTCGACTACGAAAAGTTGAAGTTTCCGCTTGTTTTGCGTCATTGGAGGCAGGGCGATAAAATGAATCCGTTAGGTATGAAAGGTTCAAAAAAAATAAGCGATATTTTTATCAATTTGAAATATACGTTACCTCAGAAAGAAGAAGCCTGGTTGTTGTGCTCTGATGATGAAATTATATGGCTTACGGGTGAACGGATTAGCGATCGCTTCAAAGTGACAGAGACTACAACCACTATTTATAAAATGTATTTAGAATAAAACAAACATATATGTACAAAATAGAAGATCTTAAAAGCAAACCTCAGGATGAACTCCTGAATATTGCTAAGGAAATGAAGATTAAGAAAACAAGCGGTATGGATCTTGATACCCTTGTTTACAGTATTCTT
>JBOFDD010000332.1:0-3417 GCA_051646645.1 Bacteroidales bacterium
CACAAATATACAAAGCACTTAAATATAAAGACAGACCATTTAGGAAAATCAAAATTTGTAGTACACAGCAAGAAAATCAAAAAAAAGAAAAGTCTCATTTACGGAGAGTTACAAAATTATAGGGGCAAAGTTGGGTTAATACGACTAGGCATTAATAAGTCCAAAGCATGGGAGTTTGCTAATACAAGAAAGGGCTACTGGCACATTGCCAATAGCCCCATACTTAATTCTTCAGTAACCAATGACCGATTAAAACAGTCTGGTTATATTTTCTTTTCAGATTATTACCGTAAGGTTGCTAATGTAAATTAAGGAGGCGCCGTATACCGAACGGTACGTACGGTGCTGTGGAAGGTCGGTGATGGAACTAATCCATCACCTCCTATCCGATTTACACTTTGTCTGTTCCTGTGAGATCCATTATTTATCTGATATTTGCAATGCTGATAATGTCTGCAAACACACCGGCAGCGGTAACGGTTGCTCCTGCACCATACCCTTTAATAATCATAGGAAATTCTCTGTATCGCTCAGTTGTCAGTAATATAATATTGTTACTGCCTTCAAGTCGATATAAGGGGCTGTCACTGTTTACAGCTTCAAGTCCTACCGAAGCCACACCGTCTTTAAGTTTCGCTACAAAACGATATTTCTCTCCGTGTTTATCTAATTCAGCGCGTTTCTTTTCGAATGATTCGTCAAACTCAGAGATTGTACTCCAGAATTCTTCAATACTGCCCTGAAAATATTTCTCGGGAATAAACAGATTTTTTATGACATCTGATTGTTCGATTTTGTATCCTGCTTCACGTGAAAGAATAACAAGTTTTCTTATCACATCCTTTCCGCTTAAATCAATCCTCGGGTCAGGTTCGGCATATCCTGCATCCTGAGCCATCTTGATTGTTTTGCTCAGAGGAATGGATTCACTTATTGTATTTAAAATGAAGTTAAGTGTCCCCGATAATACAGCTTCAATTCCAAGAATACGATCGCCACTATTAATAAGTGAATTCATGGTGTTTATAATTGGAAGTCCGGCTCCGACATTCGTTTCAAACAAGAATTTAACACCACGTTCTCTTGCTGTTGTCTTAAGCTCAGTGTATGTTTTATAATCAGATGATGCTGCTATTTTGTTAGCTGTTACTACATTCACATTGTTTGAAAGTAGATCTTTATAGATTGAAGCTATTGATTCGCTTGCTGTACAATCTACAAATACAGAATTAAAAATATTCATATCAATAATCTGATCCCGTATATATTCAGGGGATGCAATTATTTCAGAATCTTTTAATGCTTTTTCGTAGTTGTTCAGATCAATTCCTGTGCGGTTAAACAGGCATTTACTTGAGTTAGCAATACCAACAACATTGATTTTAAGTGCATTTTTCTCCATCAACAGTGTTTGCTGTTTCTGAATTTGATCAAGTAAGTCACGACCAACTGTGCCCGTTCCCACTAAAAAAATATTCAGTAGCTGGTACTCCGATAGAAAGAATGAATCATGAATAACGTTTAAAGCTTTTCGGAGCGATTCTGTCTTTACTACAAATGAGATATTCGTTTCAGCTGCACCCTGAGCACATGCGATAACATTTATACCGTTTCTGCCTAATGTTTCGAATAGTTTACCGGCTATGCCCGGTACATGCTTCATTTTTTCACCAACGATAGCAACTGTAGCCAGGTTTCGATCAACTACAACACGGTTGATTTCACCCATAGCGATCTCCATAGCAAACTCTTTTTCAAGAACATTTACTGCTAATTCGGCATCTTCATTTTTAATACCAATTGAAGTATTGTTCTCTGATGCAGCCTGAGAAACAAGGAATACACTGATTCCTGAATTGGCTAATGCTCTGAATATACGGTGGTTAATACCGATAATACCAACCATGCCCAATCCCTGAATAGTCAGCAGACACGTGTCGTTAATTGAGGATATTCCTTTAATTACTTTTTCCGAAGAGTTTGATTCTCTTGAAATAAGAGTACCTTCTGCTTCAGGATTAAATGTGTTTTTTATAACAATTGGTATGTTTTTATGACAAACAGGGAATATTGTTGGAGGGTATACAACTTTTGCGCCAAAATTGCAAAGTTCCATTGCTTCTCCGAACGAAAGTTGTTTGATAACATAAGCATTTGAAATTACTCTTGGGTCAGCAGTCAGAAAGCCATCGACATCAGTCCATATTTCAAGAAGCTCAGCATCAAGTTTAGCAGCTAGGATTGATGCGGTATAGTCTGAACCGCCTCTTCCTAAATTTGTTATATCACCATTCACAGCATCCGATGAGATAAATCCGGGTACAAGTGATACAGCAGGTAATTCGGAAAATACAGTTTTTATCTGTTCGCCGGTTAGGTCAAGATCACAGATGTGTTTATTGTGCTGATTACGGGTTTTTATAAACTTACGTGAATCAAAAAGGACAGCTCCTTTGATGATTTTACTAATTATAAGCGACGATAGACGTTCTCCGTAACTTAAAATTGTGTCATACGTTTTAGTAGATAAGTCCTTGATCAGAAATACGCCTTTAAAGATGTTTCCTAACTCCTCAAAAAGAATGAAAACGTCTTTTTTTAGCTCATCTCTGCTTCCTTCATCTACTACCGCATCGATCATTTCTATGTGGCGGGTAAGCATTGAATTATAGTCAAGAATGTATTCCGCTTTGCCACTTTTGGCCATCTTAGCAGTACGGATTAACATATCCGTTACACCTCCGAGTGCGGAGACTACTACTATGACCGGTTCATTTCTGGTCTCCACAATTTTCTTAACGTTGAGAATACTTTCAACAGATCCGACGGATGTGCCGCCAAACTTCAAGACCTTCATATATGCTTTATGTGTAGAATTAAAAATTTAGATACTGTGTATGTTTCTTACTGATGACTTACCGACTATTAAACTTTGATTAATTTCAATAGTTAGGAGAATCTCATCTATTTAGATGCAATATTAAACAAATAAACCTAGAATATGAAGGGAATTAAAAACAAAGAGAAAATGATGTTCATTTATTGAATTTACTACATTTGCATTTTAAGTGTTCAAATGAACAGATTTATATATAAAAAACACCCGTTGGCGGAATTAATTTAGTGCGTACTTAACTCTACCAATAGGTTTGTTGACTTTTACTGAAAAAGGTTGACAGATTTAGAACTTAATTACGGATTGAGTTTACAATGTCGTTTTCTTAATCCGTTTTGGGTTTACAAGAGAAGAAACTTATTACTATTTCGGTTTACAGTGAAAAAAATTAGTACCGAAAAAGTTTACAATGCAAAATAAATCAAATTACCGACTTAATGCAATAATTCGAAAAGAAATGCATATTATTTATCCTTGTAATAAAAATAATAGAATGATATTTTGTTGTTGAAATTGGAAAT
>JBOFDD010000333.1:0-3872 GCA_051646645.1 Bacteroidales bacterium
TTCAGATTAGATAAAGATGGTAAACCTGACTTATCTTATCCTGACCGGAGGATTATTAATCTGATGATCGTAGACGGCAAAGAATATACCCGGGCGCAGTTTGATGAAATGGCTAAAGGCAAAGATCCGAAGTGGATCAAGAATATCAATATTCTAAAACCTGAAGAAGCAATAAAATTATACGGTGAAAAAGCCAAAGACGGAGCCATAGTGATAACCACTAATCAATAATATACTCCTCTCAAACGGATAACCGGCATAGATCCGGTTATCCGTTTAACAGCTTATGAAACTATAGTACGGATTCCTTAAAAATACATACAATGAAAAAGTTAACCGTTCTCTTACTCACGCTGACTCATATCCTGGATTTATGTGCTCAGACAGACAGTATATCATCCTACTTGCAAAACAAACAATTCGAAAAGGTAGTTGCCCTTATTCCATCTTTATCGGCTGCCGACTCTTCAGATATAAATATAAGCACTGCTGTTGCGCAAGCCTGGGAAGGAATGATGGACTACCGAAATGCGTATAAATGGTATAAATTAAACAAGCCTGATACAGAACGAATAGAATATTACCTCTCACTTGGTAAAGCAGCCTCCTTTCTTGGTCGCAATAATGAAGCCAGTGACTATTTTTCTCAGGCTCTGAAACTTGACTCTGCGAACTATTACGCACGTTATCAGCTGGCTCAGATTGCCCGTTCAAATGAGGATATGCAAGAAGCCATAGATCTCTTTGAAAGGCTCTCATCGGCATATCCCGAAAACATCAGTCTGCACACCACACTTGCCGATTGTTATCTGAAGATCAATGACGCATCCCGTGCTGCATATTCACTTCTTGCTGCCCACAAGCTAAACCGCGAAAACCCGGATATAGCAGCAAACCTTTCTAACCTCATACTCTCGATCGGAGCTAAACCACGGGATGCCATAATCGTATGCGACACAACACTAAGTTATACTCCTGAAAACCGAAAACTACTTTTATCTAAAGCAATGGCTTATTACACGAATAAAGACTACGAAGAGGCTGATACTATTTTCCGCAAACTACTCATGATGAATGACTCCTCGTTTGTCAATCTGAAATACGCCGGCGCATCGCGCCTAGGAATCCAGCATTATCAATCTGCCGATTCTGTCCTTTCCGTTGCTTTTGATAGTAATCCGGAAGATATCGAAAATGCGCTTCTTTATGCCCGTGCACTTTCGGGATCACAAAAAACCGACGCAGCTCTAAACATACTTGATTATACCGACACCCTTCTTATGCCTCGTAAAGCATTTGTTTATGAAGTCTTAAAGACAAGAGGCGATTGTGCTCGGCAAGTCAAAAAATACGAAGAGGCTTTAAAGTATTACTACGACGCTTATCAGGTACTCCCCGACAGAAAAGCAATACTCATGAATATTGGTTCATTCTGCCAGCAACTTCCAAGAGATAAATCTCTTTATATTCTTAAAGAGATCATCGAAACTTCTAAAGCACAGAAACAATCACTGAAACCAATCGGGGCAATGTACTGGATACTCCTCAAAAAATATCAGAAAGAACTCTTCTTTGAAAATGCCAAAACAGTAAACATCAGATCACCATACGGAAAAACCTCTCAAATTCCGCTTGAGGAAATTGAAACAATGATCGAAGCATTTAAACCGGAAGAGCGCCAAAGGAAATAAGGAGAAAAATGCCAGAAAGAGTGCTGTAGGAATGCCTGGCTGGCATCCCTACTCTTCACCTCTTGGCACTGTCCTTAAACACCCTAATCTCCTTAAACCCCTTAATCCACCTATTGCATTTCATCGCCAGCCTTTCGTCTCCCCCTCTTTGAACCTCTTTCTCTGCAGATTGTTCAATAGTAAAGATATATATTTACCACCCAAACTAAAAAAACAATCTATGAAAAATCAAATCCACGAATCAGACATATCCGGCAAAAGAGTCATCAATTACTCTGTTAAAGACGGGAAAGAAATAATCAGAGTTGTTCTTGAAAAAGATTCCTTACAGGACAGTTCTCCTGAAGAGTACGTCGAAGGAAATCTGACCTACAACATCTCTGAAACAGAACTTATTATATATCCTGCCGATCCTCAAAAGGATAAAAAAGTAGCCGTATTGATTTTCCCGGGAGGTGGATTCAGCAAAGAATCTCTGTTTTTTGAAGGTGAACAACCGGCTCGCTGGCTTGCATCAGAAGGAATTACAGGCATCGTTATGAAATACCGGTTACCCAAAGGCCGGAGTCGTCTGCCACTCTCCGATGCACAGCTTGCCTTAATCTACATCAAGGAGCACGCCACTCAGCTTGGCATAGGAAGCAATGCATTAGGCATATGGGGATTTTCATGCGGAGGACATATCGCTTCTGCTGCAGCAACTCATTTTACATCCGAAACACGTCCGGACTTCCAGATATTGTTCTATCCGGTAATATCAATGGAATCAGGTATTACTCATGAAGATACCCGGAAAAATCTGATGGGTGATATCCCGACAGAAGATGAGATACGCTTTTTATCTAACGATGAACAGGTAAAACGCGACACACCTCCTGCCCTGATTATTCTGAGCGATGATGATAACCGGGTGACACCTATGAACTCTATCCGCTATTATTCAGCGCTTAAAAAGAAAGAGATTCAGGCATCCTTACATATTTTTCCTCAGGGAGGACATGGCTGGGGCTTTAAGCCCGAATTTAATTATAAAAACGAGATGAAAACGCTCGTCCTTAAATGGATTGAAGAAGAAATAGTTCAGTAAAGATAGTTACTAAGACGTAAGTTATTATTAACGCTAAGAAATGGAGATTGTTAGAAACAAAACCCACTTCTTAGCGTTATTTTATAAGAGCCTGTTTCGTATTCTATGCAATCCCGACAGGTCACCTGAGCTTTCTGAGTTTATATTCCAAACCATTTGAAACTATGAAACTTGTCTGCTTCATCCTGATATGCATTCTTGTAGTAGGGCATTCAGCCAGAATGCTTGCTCAGAAGTCCGATTCATTATCGTTTAATTTTGATCCGCGTGAGCAAAAATTAACGATAATTCAACCTGCACCTGAGATTTATTCTTTTAAAGAAAGAGTAAAATTATGGGATAATCTGTTTGTCAATAATCGTCAGATCATATCTACTTGTGATTTTGGCAGTCGCATTCGTAAGGATATCCGGACAGAGTCGCTGAATAGCCTTGCCAATAATTCAACAGTAAAGGAATGGAATTGGAAAGTTACGAACTTGAAGACAAAATGTAAGTTCAGGCCAAGCGACAGAAGACTGAAAAAAGATTATTTGCAGGCGCTATGGGCTCCTTATGAATATGACTCTCCCGTTGCTACGACATACGACTGGACTCTAAACAACCAAAATCCGTTTAGTCGCCAGGCTGTCCGCATGAATTTAATGAATTTTCCGAGATTGTATTTTGCATTACAGCTTTTTAGTTTTATTCAGATCATTGATGAATTCATCCGGTGCATCCCGACTTGCTACCAGATCAACGAGCAATGGAAGCTTTCATACAGAAAAGATAAGTTTGTATTGACATTTACCTATTAGTAGCTAGTTTGATTTTCTTCATGCAATGTGTTTTCAGTCATTTTTTGATGAATTTGAATTTTCTATTCGCTGTTTATAGCGGATTATTAACAAGGAAAGAAGATCCAAAGTCCTCAAAAAAGGGAAAGACAGCATGAGCCTGAGTTTGTAAAAAATACTTGAAAAATACAAAACAGCTTCTTAATATCACGGTAGAATAATCAATCGTGGTGAAAATAAATACAAACACTTCTAAAAAGAATTCATGTAATAAATTAATTTTCAGGTATTAAAAAACCTGCACTTTAACAATAA
>JBOFDD010000334.1:0-4500 GCA_051646645.1 Bacteroidales bacterium
GGGTTGTCCTGTTTTGTCCGTTTGTTGTCCGGAACTATCAGCGGAGAGAGAGGGATTCGAACCCCCGGTACCTTGCAGTACAACGGTTTTCAAGACCGCCGCATTCGACCACTCTGCCATCTCTCCAATGTGGTCTTGCGTATGAGTGTTTCTCTCAATTGCGATGCAAAGATAGGGAGTTAATTTGAAATATGCAAATTTTATTTTCATGAATCTAAAAAAATAATGCATGAAGTATCTTTAGCTCTATTAATTTAAGTTTTTATAGTTTATTATTTTATTCTATCTTTGCATTTTAATACACTGTAAATCTAATATAAAATGAGGCTATTGCAAATCTGTTGTTTGATATTTGGTTTGTTTATTTTTTATCAATGCACTGACGAAAAAGCGGATAATACAGCTTTGATAATAACTGTCCTTACCGATCATCCGCAATTTAAACCATCGAATCGCGTGCCTGCTGCGTTAATTAAGACAAAATCATTGCCTGCTGCATTAAAAACAAAATCAGACGGTACGATTCTGATTGAAAACCTTCCTTTAGGCGAGTATGAATTCGAAATTGAACATCATTTGTTAAGTACAAAAAATAAAATAATACGAATTGATCAGACGGGATTGATTCGTGATACCGTTTTTTTGTATCAAAAGGACACAGAATTGAATCCGGTATTTGATGTGACAATCTACGGAGCTGATAAACCATTTAATGCAGGAGAACAGATTTCTGTTTCAGTACAGATGAATCATTGGAGAGAATATCCTCTGAAATTAGGTATTTCAAGTTCTATCGATGGGGTGGTGTATGATAAAGTATACGAAGCTCCTTTTAAAGTATTTTCTCCGAAAATTGTTTTGACGTCGGGCGGAAGTCATGAAGTTACAGTAAGTGTAACTGATGCTGCCGGTTTTACGTCATCTGTAAAACGAAACATTCAGATTCTGGATCCACTAAAAATTGAAATTGAAAAAGCGGAGAGAATTAAAAATGGAGAGGTTCAGCTGATCTGGTCATACGAACCTAAATCTGATTTTGATAAAATAGAGATATACAGAAACCTGGAGTCAACAGATCTTATTGCTACCATTAGTGATCCGTTGCAGAATACGTTTACTGATAAAGAGATTCCTTTAATATCAAAAGTAACTTATAGTCTGGCGTTGTCAGATAAAAACGGACGTCGGGTGGTATCTCAACCTGTTGAGGTGGAAAATCCCTCGGGTAAAGTCTACTCTTTGGAGGTGTTCAGCTTGAAAATTCATCCGGATAAGCCTGTGCTTGTTGGTCAGAGTGTTAGCGACTACACGTTGACAAGTATCAACTGGGAACGTGAAGAGATAATCAGGAAAGCTGCATTTTCGAGTTTTGTAAAGAGTACTTGTGTCTTTAAATAGTAGTGGAACCAGCTTAATGGTGAATACGGGAGACAATCAAATCAGCTGGTTTGATATGGAAACGCTTGCTGAGCGGAAAAGAATTAATCTTAATCTCTTGAAGTATCATATTCCGGAAAGTGTGGCAGAACTTGAGAATGATAAATTTATAGTAGGCGTTAGTTCAGGTATGGGAGAATATTATCGTGTTTATGATTATAATACAGGAAAACAGACAGGTGAAAATATACCGGGTCCGATTGGTTATCTGATTAAAGATAAAACCAGGAACAGAATAGTTGGGGAATGCTCGTTCTTTAATAACTACAATTTTATTTCCATGGAGTTTTCGACGGATGGTGTACTGACTAATACATCAAAAGTATCGGGTAAAAATAACTGGGGTAAATTTGATCTTGCTCCGAACGGAGAATTTCTGGTATCTAAAGTGGATGGAGAGGTTTATAGAACGAATAATGCATTTGATTTTTGCGGGTCATTGATGAGTTTTGTTTCAGACTACTCCCGAGTGAAGGACTTTGTAATTTCAGAAGATTCGAAATATATCATTTTGTCGTGCGAAGAACAAAGAGGGATTCATATATTCAGCTATCCGGAGTTGTTTCGTGTGGCTCAGATTCAAACCAAAGGATATCCGGCTTGTCTGTTTGTCCAGAATGGTAAAATTATTTCACAAAGTCTTACTGACTGGAACTCGGACTTGTTTTGGGGTATCGAAGAATTTAATATCAATCAATATTTGAGAAAATGAAACAACTATATATCAGGCTATTTCTGATCTCTGCAATTATGCTGTTTATTCAGGGATGTGAAAAAGAAGAAGTAGGGACTAATACGGTTTTACGTATTTATGCTTACGCGGAAAATGCATATGGATATATTGTGCCTGTTCCGGATGCATTTATTTATGTAGATGGGGAAATGCTAAATACGAGAACAGATAAAAACGGGAATGCTGAATTGTTTAATTTCAAAAAGAAGTTGAGCGAAATTGAAATAGAAAGTCCGAGATATGGGCGTTCAAAGGATGTCGTCGACTTTAGATTCGGGAATGAACAGGAGTTAAGCACCAGGCTGTCACGGCAGGATAGAGAGATAACTGAAGTGAGTCTTGTATCTCCGCGTGAGTATGAGTTGTTTTGTGAAACGGATGATATTGACTTTAAGTTTGCTGTCTCTAATCTTATTGTGCCGGGTAATGAATTAAAAGTGAGAATTGAATCCGGGGAGCTTGGTCTTCTTTTTGAGGGTAAGCCGGATGATAACAATCTAGTGAAATTTACAAAGAGACTGCCGCACGGGGAATTTACCTACGATGTAAATGTGTTTTATCGTCTTGAGTTTGATAAGGTCGATAAAAGGTCTTTTCGTGTAAGGGTTTTGCGTCCGCTTGAACTAAAGAATTTTAAAACAGAACTGATAGAAAACGGGAATGTTAGAATCGGTTGGGATAAATATACGAGGTCTGACTTTGAATCTTATTCAATTTATCGTATTGGTAAATATGATACAGAAGAGCTTGTTTTCAAAGGAGAGGATCCGGAGGTTGAAGCCTTCGTTGATACAAGTGCTCCTTTGGGACAAGAGTTTTCTTATAAGATGGTAATAACCTGCCGCTATAGTTATCAATATTACAAAAGAGAGATTTATTCGGATAAGATGATGTTGTCGGAATGTATGCTGGCTGAAAGTGAAATTCTGTCAGCTTCATACCATCCGGTAAAGCCTTATGTATACTTACTTGAAAAAAAATCTCTGAATTTGACTCTTTATGATTATGTGAATAAAAAGATCTTATACAAAAGACCTTTTCATTGTGAATTTAATCAGATTGAATTTATTAAACGTGGTGCCGGATACGAGCTATTCATTGCAGGCACGAACGGAGTATTGTATTACCTCGATGAGAATCTGGCCATAGCAAAGAGTGACCGCATACTTGATAAAATGAACGATGCCCGTCTTATCGGAGATAGATATCTGGCTGTTTGCTGTGGTTATAGTCATGATAAGTTGAGGGTGTTTGACCTGGAGTCCAGGAATGAAATAGATTCTGGCATAGTCGGGGTTCGAAGTCGTATTGTCAGAGTGCCGCATGTAAATGAATTTCTGACATATTCAGTGGGTATTGAAAAAGGGATCATTCGCTTCGGATATACGGAAAATGGAAAGATTGAGAGGATTGAATCCGGTTATGCAAATTGTAGCAATGGCGATGAGCTGGTTCTTTCTCCAGCTCAAAATTATATGGCTTTTTCAAGATCGGGAGAACTGATGTCTACATTGCCTGGAATGAAAAATCTGGGAAGAGTGCGCAGTAATGTAGCATATATGGGATTTTCAGATGACGGAAGTTTTATTTATACAGCACATTCCGACAGTAGAGTTTTGTCGGAGTATTCTTATCCGGATTTAAAACTTGTGAGGAGTTTTAAAACAAATGGATATATCAGACATATTCGTTATGGAAGGGATAAGTTGTATTGCATCAGTTCCGGTCAGAATCCGGATAGTGAAACGTCAGCCGGTATTTATATGGATATTATTGATCTGTGAAAATATTAATGTGATATTCGTTGATAAGTTATGAAGAAGTATATTTTGAATTTGTTTGTTTTGATCATTGTGCTTTTGGGAATGTCTGGTTGTGAAGAGGATAAGCCTGCTGACAGATTTTTGAAGATGATTGTTAACAGGACTAGTTATCAGGGGATGGTTATTCGGGTTGCTCAGGCAGAGATATTTGTCGATGGTAAAAAAACTCTCACTCGAACAGATAATAATGGATGTGCGGAATTATCTTATCTGCCGGAGAAAATATGTGAAATACGTGTTGAATATTTTTTATATGGTTCGGTTACAGATTATATTGATATGAGATTTAATAAGCAACAGAAAATTATATTGCATTTGTGCGATTAAGTTTTATCTGGGATGAGAATATAAAAAGATCACTGGTTTTCCGAGGGCACTGAAAAACCCTCTATCTTGAATAAGCAAATAAAAAGGTGTAAAAAAGGAATGTATTATGTTTCTTTTTTGCGCCTTTTTTCGTATCTTAGAGGTGATAAAAAAAGGATATATTTATGTTATCTCAGCAAC
>JBOFDD010000335.1:0-2654 GCA_051646645.1 Bacteroidales bacterium
GTTGCTGAGATAACATAAATATATCCTTTTTTTATCACCTCTAAGATACGAAAAAAGGCGCAAAAAAGAAACATAATACATTCCTTTTTTACACCTTTTTATTTGCTTATTCAAGATAGAGGGTTTTTCAGTGCCCTCGATATGGAATGAACTCTTTTGTTGATTTCGATAACCCTATGGATGTATTTACGCATTTGCTTATCGGTTCAGAGGGAACACTGGCATTTATTGCATCAGCAGAGCAGAATACTGTACCGTTACTTCCTTACTATTCAAGTGCGATGCTTTATTTTGATGATGTGACGCGTGCTGCAGCTGCTGTTCCGATGCTCGGAGAGACAGGTGCTCTTGCTATAGAAATGATGGATTATGCATCGCTTCAGAGTATGAAGAATACGCCCAAAAGTCTTCCGGTATTAAATACACTACCACGTAATTCCACCGCATTGCTGATTGACTTTGGTGCATCGTCACAGGAAGAGCTGGACGATAAAATCCGGACTCACTTGCCGGGTATAAAGAGCCTGTCGGGAATAAATACGATGGATGATTTTACCCGTACAATAGCTGATAGAGAAAAACTCTGGAATATTCGTGATGGTATTTTCCCTTGTGTTGCGGGAGCGCGAGCGTTGGGAGATGCTGTCATTCTGGAAGATGTGGCAGCCCCTGTTGACCGTCTGGATAAATTAGTGGAAGGGGTTAGCGGATTGTTCAACCGTTATGATTATAAAGGATCCATTTTCGGACATGCCCGAGATGGGGATATCCACCCGTTGATTACTTCCGATATGGCTGACCCGAAAGAAAAAGCAAAATTTGGCCGGTTTATGGATGATCTTGTTACCCTGGTTTTATCGCTTGACGGAGCTTTAAAAGGTGAGCATGGAACCGGAAGAGCAGTAGCTCCTTATGTAGAGCAGGAGTGGGGTGCAGAAATTTATGATATGATGAAGCGTGTTAAGCGACTTGCCGATCCGGATAACAGACTGAATCCGGGTGTGTTGATTAATGATGATCCGAATGCGCATCTTGATCATGTGAAAGAGATGACTCCGATTGGAGATCATAAAGCTGACAAATGTATAGAGTGTGGCTTTTGTGAGCATGTTTGTCCTTCGCGCTATACAACGCTTACACCACGTCAGCGCATTCAATCGCGCCGGATTATTTCCGAAAAACAGAACACTCCTTTAGCCGGACGCCTTGAGAAAGAATATAAATATGCGGGAAGAGACACCTGTGCAGCTGATGGCATGTGTAAGACGGTTTGTCCGATGGGGATAAATACAGCAGAGCTGACGGATGATCTTAGAATGAAATCGTTGTCCGATACGGAGCGTAAGTTATTTACTTCGGCTGCGAAGAATTTCAGAGTAGTTGAGAAAGGATTGAAAGCTTCACTTCGTTTGGCTGTGGGTACACAAAAGATAGTAACAGCCAAGCCTCTTGAGGTAATAACATCTGTCGGACATAAGCTGATGGATCAGATGCCTCACTGGTCGGAGAATTTTCCTTCTCCTCCGCTCTTCAGAGCGCAGATAGAGGAAGATCCGGAGTACATTTATTTCCCATCCTGTGTAACTCGTATTTTTGGAAGTTCAAATGAAGGAAAGGACGATATGATGCGTGTCGTTTTGCGTATAGGTAAACGTGCAGGATTAAAAATGGAGCTTCCTGAAGATGTTCAGGGTCTTTGTTGCTCGCAGATATGGGAACATAAAGGCGACCCCGAAGGTCAGCAGATTATTGCAAACCGACTGATAGATCATTTCTGGCGCTGGTCAAGATCGGGAAAACTTCCGGTCTTGTGCGATACAACCTCCTGTATACATACGATGCTGAAGGAGTTGGTCAAAGAGGAGCATGCCGATATACTTAGTGAAGAGAACAAGGTCCGGTATTCGAAGCTGACAATTGTAGATATAACTACATGGATTCATGATACGGTTATGCCTCGTGTTGAGGTGAAAAATAAAAAAGGAAGGGTGCTGTTACATCCAACCTGCGCGTGCGATATTATGGGGTATACACCTATAATGGAAGCTATTGCCCGTCAATGTGCGAAAGAAGTTATTTTGCCTAAGAACTGGGGCTGTTGTGGCGCTTCAGGAGATCGGGGATTTGTTTTTCCTGAACTTTCGGAATCCGCAACGCGTGATGAAAAGAGAGAATTGCAGGGTCAGAAGTTTGATGGTTGCTATTCGCTTGCCCGAACTTGTGAAATTAATATGCGCGATCATATGGATTATCCTTATGAATCGATAGTTTATCTCGTTGATGAGGTGACAGAATGAATGATAAAAAAAGCGTGGTCTGGTATTTGATCACGCTTTTTTCTTTTCCTGAAAGAACCTTGCCGAAAGCAGATTGTTAGAGAATTTTAATATTTAATAAATCTTAATCTTGCAGGATGCTGATCTGTAATCCTTTGAACTAATCAAATTATTTATACATTTGCACAGTGTTTAATTAAATGTGCAGTTTTTTATTATGGCAGTATCCAAAACAAGAAACCTTTTGATTGATGTAGCTCGACAACTTTTTGCCCGGATGGGAGTAGAGAAAACAACAATGAATGACATTGCTGTGGCTTCGAAGAAGGGAAGAAGAACGTTGTATACCTACTTCAAGGATAAGGAAGAGGTTTATAT